>DATKHW010001050.1:0-2395 GCA_035546275.1 Gemmataceae bacterium | reverse complement strand
CATGTTCGGTTGGTTTCGGCCCAAATGCCCCATTGCGCTCTCTCAGGCGGTCGCCGTCGATCGCTACATGAGCCGGTTGGCTCAGGTTTGGAGTGTGGCGCGCCTGCAATCCGCCGACGTGGTGCGGCCGAACCCGCAGTTCTTTCCAGAGCCGTACTCCGGCTCCGACGAAGACGCCGACCGCTTCTGCAAGCGAACCTGCTCCTGGATGGGCGTCGAGCCGCAACGCGCCTCGCTGCAGTGGATAGAAAATGATGGGCAGCGCCCCCCGGCCTGGGGCGTCGTCTATCAACCGGGCAATCCGGCCGCCCTCATTGTCAGCCGGGCCTGCCTGGACCAACCGATGAAACTCATGGCTGCGCTGACGCACGGTTTCGCGCAGTTGCTGCTGGATGACGCTGGACTGCGGCTCGCGGGATGGCGACAAAACGCCTTGGCGGAGTGTTTGACGGTCTTTCTCGGCCTGGGCTTGTTTCCCGCCAACGCGACAATCGAGGAGCGCAACAGCCGGTCGGGCCGCGTTTACCGCTGGAGCCTGCGCCGACAGGGCGCCCTTACCGAAAAGCAGTTCGGCTACGCTTTCGGCGTGTTCGCGTGGCTGCGCGACGAAGGGCCGGCGGCGCCCTGGGCGTCGGACCTTTCCATCAACGTCCGTGAGCCGTTCCGCCAGACCGTGAACTACCTGAGCAAGACGGGCGATTGCCAGTTCAAGGCCGCCGACGATGAGGCGGGCTGGTCGATGGAAGCCAAGGCGGTCCGGCGAATCGAGGCGCTCCGTTCACCGTCGGCCGGGGCAAGGCTGGCTGCGCTTTGGGACCTCGGCCAGTGGGGGCCGAAGGCAGCCGCCGCCGTGGAGCGACTCCAGGAAATGCTCGGTGAGGACGATCCAGACTTGCGGGCCGAAGCCGCCGACGCCTTGGGGGCGGTGGGTCCGGAGGCGGAGGCCGCGACGCCTGCTCTGGCCGACGCCGCGATTCAGGATCACGACCGGGGGCTGCGGCGTGCGGCCGCCGGCGCTCTGGGATGCATCGCCCAACGCCCGGAGGCGGCTCTGCCGGCCTTGATGTACCTCCTTAAATCGGACGTTCCGCCCGACCGCGTGGTTGCGGTTTGGGCGCTTGGCCGATTCGGGTCCGCTGCGGCCGGCGCCGTCTCGGCTCTTACGGATCTGCTGACCGACGGGGACAGCGCTCTCGCCGCCGAGGCCGCCTATGCTCTGGGCGCCATCGGCGGCGTCGCCGTGGTCGCCTTGCCTGATTTGATCCAGGCGCTGCGGCGCGGAGAGGGCGACCTGCCTGCGGGCGCGGCCTACGCGCTAGGATGTATGGGGGCGGCGGCAGCCGGGCAAGCCGTGCCCGCCCTGCGCAAGGCGCAGCGACACATGGACCCCATTGTGGCCGAAGCGGCCGCCGATGCCCTGGCCGCGCTCGGCTTCGGCGACTTGCAAGCGCACGGCGCCGGTGATCGGCCGCTGACGGCGAAGGGCGTCCAGGAGGTGTACCGCTTAGACCCGCGCTTTCGCCAAGCGTGAAGCCTGCTCCGAGGCTCGGCCTCCCATGTTCCCATGGTCCCGTCCTGTCCCGCCGCTCGATCCGCCGGACAAGCTCTGGGTCGAGCAGGGCATGAACTGGCTCGTGCGCACCTTCGGCGCCGACCGGCTGCATACCGGCCCGGTCGTGCTGCCGACGCCGGAGTTTTTCCCTGACCGCTACGACCCCATCCGCGGCTCCGACGACGACGCGCGCGGCCTGCTGCGCCGCGTCGGCGTCTACGCCGGCGTGAATCCCAGCCGCGTCGTTCTGCGTATTTACCCGGGTGCGCCGGACGGCGACACAGCGGAAGGGCAAGAGGCGATCACCGTCGTCCGCGATACGCTCGCGCATCCCGAGTATTTCGTCTCCCGGCTCGCCCACGATCTGGCGAGGGTCCGACTGATGGACGACGCCAAGATGCCGGCGGATCATCCCGACCTCAGCCGCATGGCCGACTTGCTGGCGATTTTCCTCGGGCTGGGCGTGTTCATCGCCAACCACATGTTCCGCGAGGCCTTTTACGATTTTGGCCTGGTCCAGAAGTGGTCGATATACCAGACGGGCAGCCTGGGCGAACGCGGAGCGGCTTATGCCCTGGCCCTTTTCGCGCGGGCGCGGAGCGAGACGGAATCGGTCGCCTGGGCGCGGCGACTGCGGCCCAACGTGCGCCAGGCCTTCCGTGACGGCCTGATTTACGTGGCGAAGACCGGAGACACGCAATTTCTGCTGGATGAGGGTGCAGTGAGAGGCACGCAGACCGAGGAGCAGCGCCTCGACATGCGCATTGCCGCGCTGCAGTCGCCGTCCAGTGGCGTCCGTTTGGCCGCCCTGTGGGACTTGCAGCGGATGGGGCCGCGGGCGGC
>DATKHW010001049.1:0-4395 GCA_035546275.1 Gemmataceae bacterium | reverse complement strand
GGCGTTCTTTTCCCACGCCTCGGCGGCGCTCTTGCCTTCGGACGAGATGCCGGCGTTGATGTAGCCGACGTCGGGTTTGTACGTGACCTTGCCCTGTCCCGTAACGGTAATGTCGGCCGACGCCACGGCGGCGCACACCAGCAGAGACAGGGTAGCGAGAACGGGTTTCATGAGATTTGCTCCTTTCGCGTGATCGGCCCTCACCCCGCATAGAAGGGGCGAAGGAATTCGCCGGGCGGTACGTCCGCCGCTTGGCTCTCCGCCAGGTAAGTACCGTGAGAAAGGAGGCGGTTGCAAAAAAAGATGGGGCGAGCCGGGTCGCGTTAGCGCCCGGAGATGCAGCGCAAAAAACAGGCCGGCCCCACAAGGAGACCGGCCCTGCCGTGCTGTCGCCCAATCAGCACGACATTATTTTGATAGCAGGGCGGCGCAGAGGCGTCAAGTGGCTCGCGGGAATTCTCAAGCAGGTGCAATACAATACGGTCGCTCACCCGCTTCCGAGGACAATCATCATGACGCGCTGGTTCTGGCCCTGTCTCGTCGTTCTTGCCGCCGCCGGTCCCATCCTCGCCGCGAAACCCGAAGGGCTGACGCCCGTGCCGTTCCCCGACGTCCACATCACCGACGACTTCTGGGGCCAGCGGCTGCGCGTCAACCGCCTGTCCACCGTCGAGGCCAACCTGCATCAGTGCGAGATCACCGACCGCATCAAGAACTTCGCCGTCGCCGCCGGGCTGGAAAAGGGCAAATACGAGGGCGCCCTTTACAACGACTCCGACGTGTACAAGGTTCTCGAAGGCGTCGCCTACACGCTGGCGGACAAGCGCGACCCCGACCTGGAGAAACGGGCCGACGCCATTATCGACCTCATCGCCGCCGCTCAGCAGCCCGACGGCTACCTCGACACCTACTGGACCCTCGTCAAGCCGAAGGAGCGCTGGCAGCACGAGCAGTACGGCCACGAGCTGTACTGCGCCGGCCACCTGATCGAGGCGGCCGTCGCCTATCAGCAGGCCACCGGCAAGGACAAGCTGCTCAAGGTCGCCTGCAAGGTCGCCGACGACATCGACTCCGAGTTCGGCCCCGACAAGAAGCACGAAACCAGCGGCCACGAAGAAATCGAGCTGGCCCTCATCAAGCTCTACCGCGCCACGAAGGAGGAGCGATATCTCAAATTGGCGCTGTATTTCCTCGACCAGCGCGGCAAGGCGGATGGCCGGAAGATCTTCGGCGAGTACGCCCAGGACATGAAGCCGATCCGCGAGCAGACCGAGGTGGTCGGCCATGCGGTGCGGGCGATGTATCTCTACTGCGGCATGGCCGACGCCGCGGCGATCACCGGCGACGACGGCCTGCTGACGGCGATGGACAAGATCTGGCACGACGTGACGGATCGCAAGATGTACATCACCGGCGGCATCGGTCCGTCGGCCAGCAACGAGGGATTCACCGTCCCCTACGACCTGCCCAACGACTCGGCCTATTGCGAAACGTGCGCCGCCGTCGGCATGGGCCTTTGGAACCACCGCCTCTTCCTGATGAGCGGCGACGGCAAATACGCCGACGTGCTGGAGCGCGAGGTCTACAACGGCCTGATTTCCGGCGTCTCTCTGAGCGGCGACCGGTTTTTCTACGTGAACCCCCTCGGCAGCACCGGCGGCCATCACCGCGTGCCGTGGTTCGGCACATCCTGCTGTCCGACCAACATCGTCCGCTACATTCCCGCCATGGGGGAGCGCGTTTACGCGCAAAAGGGCGACGCCGTCTGGACCGTCCTCTACATCGGCAGCACGGCGGAGCTGACGCTGCCTTCGGGCAAGGTCAAGCTCAAGGAAGAGACGAAATATCCCTGGGACGGCGACGTGGCGATCATGGTCGAGCCGGAGAAGAGCTTTGCGTTCGACCTGAACCTGCGCGTCCCCGGCTGGTGCGACGACGAGGCGACGGTATCGGTCAACGGCGAGAAGCTGGGCGGCCTCAAGGCGGACAAGGGCTATCTGAAAATCACCCGGACGTGGAAGGCCGGCGACGTGGTGCGGCTGAGCCTGCCGATGCCGGTCAAGCGCGTCTACGCCGATCCCCATGTGAAGGCCGACGAAGGCCGCGTGGCCCTTCAGCGCGGCCCGATCGTCTACTGCCTGGAAGGCGTGGACAACGACGGCCAGGTTCGCAACCTCGCGCTGCCGAAGGACGCCAAGCTGGCGACGGAATTCGACAAGGATCTGCTCGGCGGCGTGGTCGTGGTCAAGGGCGACGCCCTGGCCATGGCCGGCCTGGACGAAAATGACAAGCCGATTGTGAAACCGACCTCATTCGTCGCCATCCCGTATTGCACTTGGGACAATCGCAAGCCGGGGCCGATGGTCGTGTGGCTGCCGGAGCGGCCGGAGTCGGCGGAGCCGCCCGGCGACCTCGGCGTGCTGTCCAACGGGGTCCGCGTCAAAGCGTCGCAAGTCTGGCAAAACGACACGCTGGCGGCGGTTAACGACGGGGCCATGCCGAAGAACTCGAACGACCAGAGCATCCTCCGGCACACCTGGTGGGACCATCGCGGCACGGAGGAATGGATCGCCTACCGCTTCAGCAAGCCGCGGAAGATCGACGGCTGCTCGGTCTACTGGTTCGACGACACCGGCGTCGGCCAATGCCGCGTCCCGGCGGAGTGGCGGCTGCTGTGGCGCGACGGCGACGAGTGGAAGCCGGTGAAGCTCAGCGGCGATTCGTCCTACGGCACGGCGCTGGATCAGTTCAACAAGGTTGCGTTCGAGCCGGTGACGACGCGGGAGCTGAAGATCGAAGTGAAGCTGAAGAACGATTTCTCGGGCGGCGTGCTGAAGTGGGCCTTGAACGAGGCGCAATAACGCCGCCCGATCAGCCTCTTCGCCCGCCAGGACCTCGAGCCGTCGTCCGCCGTCGTCAAGCTGCAACGACCTTTCCCGATTTTTCATCACCAGAATGCGCTTATCCTCATCGAAGCGCTGGCGGCGGCTCGGGCCGCTAGGTAGAATCAGGGTGGAGGTTTGCCTGCGAGGGTTAACCCGTGCGAACGATGATTGTACGGCTGCGGGCCGGTGAACAGGCGCTCGCGAAGTTCGCCGACTTGGATATTTTGAGCAGCGGCCCGCACCGGGAGCAATCGTACAAATACCTCCAGGAAGATTTCCAGGCGGCCGCACGCCCCCTGGCCGACTACCTGAAAAAGACGCGTGAGTTCACCCACGGCCGCTACCAATCGGCGCTGGCCGCTTACGCCGCAGGAAAGATGGACATTCTGTCGTCCGAATCGCCCATTGAACACGGCGTCGCCGACTACCAGGAACTGCTGCCGAGCCGCGCCATCGCAGTGACAGCGACGGAAGACGTGTTCCGCCAGCTGCGGTTCCTCGACGCGGTGAAAGACGTCCATCCCAATTACCTGTACGAGCTCCCCGATTTGGGGCCGACCGAGCCGGGCGACCCGCTCGATATCCAGTCAGCTGAGGACGGCGACCTCCTGGCTTGGCACCTCGACCACGTTAAGGCACGAGGGCCGAATCGGCGCCGTGCAGGCACGTCCGTCCGGGTCGCCGTCCTCGATACAGGCCTCGATTGCACCCACCGGGAGTTCCGCAACCGGGTTTCCGTCCCCTTCGCGGAATGGGATGCACTGGGCACGGAGGTGAGCGCTCCAGTGCGCCGGGACACTCACGGCCACGGCACGCATGTCACGGGCATCCTCTGCGGCGAAACGGTTGGCGTGGCGCCGGCTGTCAGCGTGTTCATCGGCCTCATCGCCCCCGCCGGCCGGACAACTTTCGCCCAGGTCAATAAAGGACTGGATTGGGCGGCCCGCCAGGGCGTCCACATCGTCAACATCTCCGTTGGTAAGAAAGGCTACACCGGCGAAATGGAACAGTTCACTGACTTCGCCCGCCAGATGAACATCCTTATCGTCGCCGCCGTCGGCAATGACGGAGCAGGGAACCACCGCAGCCCGGGAGACTATCAGTCGGTCTTGTCCGTGGGCGCCACCGTCGCGTCCCGACAGGTCTGGCGGGACCGCTACTACGCCAGCGGCGGTGGGTTGGTCTGCGACGGGGTTGCGACGTACCGCAAGCCGGATGTGTATGCGCCGGGCGGCGATATTTATTCGTCATGGTCCTCGCCGCCTCGGGACGACTACCAGCGCAGCTCGGGAACGTCGATGGCCGCGCCGGTCGTCGCGGGGGCCGCGGCCGTCTTGAAGGGCGCCAAAATGGCCCTGACGGCGGATGAGCTGCGCCTCCAGATCCTCCAAAACTGCGAACCGATCCCGTTGCCCCCAGCGCTTGGCGGGACGGGACTGCTCTTGACAGGGATGAAATACGTCGCCAGAGATAACATTGAACAGTTGGCGTACCAAAAGTACCTGGGTCG
>DATKHW010001048.1:0-3327 GCA_035546275.1 Gemmataceae bacterium | reverse complement strand
CCTCCAGGCGCAGCGGCTCCGTCGGCAGTGAAACCGACAACTGGTGGCCTTGCGCCTCCAGCACAGGCGTCGTCGTCTGGATGGCCTCGGCCACCACCGTAGCCGCCTCAAATTGCGTGCGTTGCAGCTGGATTTTGCCCTGGGCGATCCGCGTCAGATCGAGCAGATCGTCCACCAGCCGCACCATCTGCCGAACCTGCCGCTCAATGATGTCGTGGGCCTGCAACACGATGGCATCCTGTCGGCCCCGCAGCTTGAGCGCCTCGATGGAGTGCAGAATGGGTGCCATGGGGTTGCGCAGCTCGTGCGCGAGAATGGCCAGGAACTCGTTCTTGCGCCGGTCCACTTCTCGCAGTTGCTCGGCCTGGTTGCGAAGGTCTTGTTCGAGCCGGTGAAAGGCGGCGTCGCGGTGACGAACGTAGGCGGCGACGCTGGAGGCGATGGCCTCGTCCAGGGCCAGGCCGATGGCCTGCGCCTCGTGCTGCACGAGCGGCCGTTGCAGAGTTTCTTCCAGGTGCTCGAACAAGACCAGGCGCAGTATCTGGTAATCGCGCACCACCTCCGGCAACGACCAGCCGGCTTCCCAGCGCTGCTCGCCGTGTTCCGCGGCAAAGCCGCGATGCGGCGCGGACTCGGCAGTGACGGATTCGGCCAGGGAACGGCCCAACGCCTGCAGAAAGTCCATGAGTCGATCGCGCAGGACCTTCTGATGACCGCGGTCGGCATGCGGCTGTTCCTGGGCCGCGCGGCGCGACCAGAGGTCGATGAGAGCAGAAGCGTGGCTGTGC
The DNA here is from genome assembly GCA_035546275.1 of Gemmataceae bacterium. Classification (GTDB taxonomy): domain Bacteria; phylum Planctomycetota; class Planctomycetia; order Gemmatales; family Gemmataceae; genus UBA4732. The sequence goes on along the minus strand of DATKHW010001048.1, from coordinate 2,539 downwards.
AGCACCCGCCCGATTTCGACGTGTTGTTCGGCCCGCAAAACCTGGGGGTCGATAGTCATGCCTTTAATCTCTGCGTTAGGATTCGCCCGCCCTCAGCGAGGGTGCTCTCTTCATTATAGGAGACGGCCGGTGTGCGGCGGCGGCAGAGCCGCCCAGCCCGCCCAAGACGATTCCGCCCACCGACCCCGACTGGAAACCTGTTCTCCATGTTGCCGCAGCCGACAACACCTGTTTTTGCAACGGTTTGCGGCATGAAACAGCCGCCATTGATCGCCGGCACAATCCTTGCTTGGCAGCGGCGTCGGAGTCCTGGAGAGAACACGGCAACCTCCCTGCCGCAGACCGATGTGGGGCCGAACCATGCAGACTGAAGCTGAACTGCAACAATACCTGTCGGAGATCCGAAAGGAGGCCAATTCGTGCTGCACGGAACGCACGCCGGGTGGGCCGCCCTATGGACTGCTGGGCAAATTCTGTGGCGTGGGGCAAAACCTGGCTCAGCTCATCGAGGCCGTCCACGAAATGCACGGCCGCTGAATGAAGCCGTACTGCGACGCGACGGAACGGCTGGTCTGCGACCAGTGCTCGGCGGCTCACACCAACGCGTGCCCCTGCCCGATGGACGCGCTGCTGCTGCTGGTCGTCCAGGCCGTGGAAGCGGTGGACGGCACGCGCGGCGGGCCGAGGGCTTGCGGCGAGCGGCGGCACTGCCGGGACGCGATCAGCCGGCGTTGGTCGGCATTCGGCGGGCTTACGAACAGGCCGCCGGGGCCTGGACCGGCTGCGATTGGCCGACGCGCTTCGGCCGCGACGGACTCGACCTCAACGGCTGGACGGCGGAGAAGGCGCAGTCGGCCGCCGACGAACGACGCGACGCGCCCGCGGAAGAATTGTGGCAAGCTGCCGCGGCTTGGTTGAGCCGGTTGGAGCATTTCGCCCGTCGGGCAGAGGAGGAAGCAGTCCAAGCGGTGCAGGAGGCGTCGGCCGGCGCATGGCGCGCGGCGCTACGGCACGCTCAGCGAGCGCGGGAATTTGAGTACGCCACGGGACGCTCGGTGTGGCGCGGCACGCCGACGACATAGCAGCCGCTATTGCGCGCGGTCTTCGCCGCAATGCCAGACCAGCCGGAACCAGCACGTATGGAACTGCCAGTTGCCGCGTCCGTCTGACAGGAGCAATGAGCGCTCCCCCTTGTTGGGTCGCGAGTGAGTTTACCGCCCGCGGCCGACGGTGAAAGTCCTCTCGATCACGCTGACGTTGCCCTGCTTGTCCTGCACCCACACTGTCAAGCTCCCCTTGGCTAGCGAGGTGATCGGCTTGTCCAGCTTCAGCTCCCACACGCCCGGCGACGTCGGTTTGAACTTCGCCGCCAGGTCCTCGCCCGCCGACGCGCCGTTGGCGGCGAAGTTAGCCGTGACGTGGAATGTATCCATATCCAGACCCGAATAGCCGTCGTACATGCCGACGAGGATGCGCGACAGTTCGGCGTTGGCGCCGGCCCGCGGGTAAGTCAGCGTCAAGGTGGGCCGCTGATCGTCCAGCATCCAGCCTAAGCCGCGTCGCTCCTTGTTGGTCACATCGAAGTCGAGGTCGATAGGACAGCCCAGGTCGATCCAGCGCACCAGCGTCAGCCGGTCCTCGGCCGTCAGCGGCGGCACTTTCACTGCGTTGCCGTCCGGGCCGATGTACGTCCCATCGAGCGCGTCCGGCGGCGGCATGATGCTGCCCACGAAATCGAGATCGGCCCGATCGCGATTTTGCGGCGTGTTGGGGATCGGCTCGCCGTTGAGGTGCAGCGTGTTGGGATCGCCCGGCGTCGTCTCGGTCGGGAAATCCTCGTTGGTCCAGCCGTCGCACCGGCGACCAAACACTTTCCAGATCAGGAGACTCCGCCGCGACTGGAACTTGCGGATGTAGCGCGAGGCGTTGGTCTGGCGCCATTGGTCGTTGTGGATCACCGGTTTGAATCCGAAGCGCGCCTCGCTGTCCTCCGCCAGGCGATAGTACGTTCCCGGCACCGGCGTCTCATTGCCGAAGTGGACGAAATCGTCGTCGTCCAGCACCAATCCAGCCGGCGCCTTGCCGTGCTTCTCGGTATGACAAGGAACACAGCTTCGATCCAGGATTGGCAGCACGTCGCGGAAATATTCTACATTCTTTATCCCTTTATCAAATCGCAAGCCGACGTCGTCCTCGGCGTCCCATTTCCGCCCGGACTGGTCGAGCGCCTTGATCGTCAAAAGCGGCGTCTTCTCGGTGAGATCGAAGACCGGATAGTCTGCCTTAGCTGCGGCCGTCTTCTCGAACGGCGTCGGCTTCTGGCTGTGGGCGTGGCAGCCGCCGCAGTCGTTGCGGATCTCGCCGGGCCGAAGCTGATGCCACGTTTGGGCCATGTTCAGCACCATGCCGTATTTGTCCAGCGTCTGAAACGTGAACGCGGTGTCGGCGGGGATTTTAGTCAGAAAGCTGGTGTCGGGGTTGCCGTCGGGATCCAGAGGTTCGGATTTCGAATTTCGAATTTCGAATTTACGCACAGGAA
>DATKHW010001047.1:0-5634 GCA_035546275.1 Gemmataceae bacterium | reverse complement strand
CGAGGGGGACGCCTTGCGAGCGCAATCGCGGCAGATGGGGCCGGAGCCGTCCGCCAGGGCCAGGCGTAAGCCGGCCAGAATGACGGCGGGGCGCTCGCAAAGCATACAGACGGTTTCTTCGGTACAGGGCTGACACTGCAGGATCAGCGGGTTCATGAGATGGCGGCCTTCCCTTCAAGCCGGGCCGCCGGCCCGGTGGGCGGGTCGGCGACCGTTTCCTCGCTCTCTTTTCATCGGCTGAATCACAGCTGCGTCGTCCATCCGATGCTGCATTGCGCGCGCCAATTTGGACGTCGAGGCGACGGCGCGCCTATTCCCGAAAGGAATGCCGCATCGCGGAAATGGGAGGGAGACCGCCGCGCCGATAAGCGGGAGGGTATCGCCCGTTCCCGCAAACCGTCGCGCCTTGGCGCTTTGGGCGCTTCACGGCGGCAGCGGCGCCCTGGCATCGGGGCGCCTCTGCCCTATAACAGCAAAGGCTGCTCTCCGGGCGCTGGCGCGCCCCGACTCGACTCGGCGCCTGCCGACTGGCCGTGCACCTGGGGACTCTGCATGAAAATCCATGAATACCAGGCCAAGGAGCTGCTAGCGGCCGCCGGCGCGGCCGTGCCTCCGGGCGTGGTCGTCTCGACGCCGGCCGAGGCCGAACAAGCCTTCGACCAGCTCGGCGGGCCCGTTGTGCTGAAGGCCCAGGTCCACGCCGGCGGCCGCGGCAAGGGCACGTTCAAGGGCGGCGGCAAGAACTACGGCGGCGTCAAATTCGTCAAGACACGCGCCGAGGCCGGCGAGGTCGCCGAGGTGATGTTCAAGTTCCCGCTCGTGACCAAGCAGACCGGCGACGACGGGCAAAAGGTGTCGAAAGTGCTGGTCGTGAACGCCGCCGCGAAAATCGCCAAGGAGTACTACGTCGGCGTTGTGCTGGATCGGTCGATCGGCCTGCCGGTCGTAATGGCGTCGGCCGAGGGCGGCGTCGAGATCGAGGAAGTCGCCGCCAAGCACCCGGAAAAAATCCTCCGGCGCTCGTTCGACCCGGACGCCGGGCTGCACCCGTTCCAGGCCCGCCGGCTGTCCTATGAGCTGGGTTTTCCCAGCGAACAGGCGCCGAAAGCCGAGGCGATTTTCACGGCCCTGGCCACGGTATTCCTGGAGAAAGATTGCAGCCTGGCCGAGATCAATCCGCTGGTGACGACGGAAGCCGGCGAGGTCCAGGTGCTGGACGCCAAGATCACATTTGACGACAACGCCCTGTTCCGCCATCCCGACCTGGAAAAGCTCCGTGACGCCAGCGAAGAGGACCCGGCCGAGCTGCGTGCAGCCAAGGCCGGACTGAGCTACATCAGCCTGACCGGCACAATCGGCTGCCTGGTGAACGGCGCCGGTTTGGCGATGAGCACGATGGACATTATCAAGTATCACGGTGGGATGCCGGCCAACTTCCTAGACGTCGGCGGCGGGGCGAACAAGGACCAGGTGACGGAGGCGTTTCGAATCCTGCTGGCCGACCCGCGCGTGAAGGCCGTCTTAGTGAATATCTTCGGCGGCATCATGAAGTGCGACATCATCGCCGCAGCGATCATCGCGGCGTTTAAAGAGGTCGGCTTCCATGTGCCTCTGGTGGTGCGCCTGGAAGGAACCAACGTGGCCCAGGGCAAGAAGATGCTGGCGGACAGCGGTCTGAACATTACGACAGCCGACGGGCTGACGGACGCGGCGAAGAAGGTGGTGGCGGCGGCCAAGCAGTCTTGATCCGCAGATTGCACAGATTACGCAGATTCATCAGACAAAGAATCTGTGTAATCTGTGCAATCTGCGGATATCATTTGATGCAGGTTGATCCTGATGAGCATCCTCGTTGACAAGAACACGCGCGTCCTCTGCCAGGGCCTTGGCAAGGCCGGCACGTTCCACGCCTCGCAGTGCCGCGAATATGGCACACAGGTCGTCGGCGGCGTCGTTCCTGGCAAGGGCGGCGCGATCAAGGAGGGATTCCCCCTTTTCAACACCGTCGTGGACGCCGTGGACGCCACCGGCGCCAACGCCGCGATGATCTTCGTGCCGCCGCCCGCCGCCGCCGACGCGATCATGGAAGCGGCCGACGCCGGCGTCCGCCTCATCGTCGCCATTACGGAGGGCATCCCGGTCCTGGACATGGCCCGCGTCATGCGCTTTCTCCTGGGAAAAAGCTGCCGGCTCGTCGGCCCGAATTGTCCCGGCGTCATCACGCCGGGACAATGCAAAATCGGCATCATGCCCGGCTATATTCACAAGCCCGGCCCCGTCGGCGTCATTAGCCGCAGCGGCACCCTCACCTACGAGGCCGTCTGGCAGCTGACGAACCTCGGTTTGGGACAGTCCACCTGCGTCGGCATCGGCGGGGACCCGATTATTGGGACGAACCAGATCGACTTACTGAAGATGTTTCAAGAAGACCCAGGCACCGAGGCCATCCTGATGATGGGGGAGATCGGCGGGACAGCGGAAGAGCGCGCGGCGGAGTACATTAAGGGCCATGTGACCAAACCGGTGGCGGCGTTCATCGCGGGCCAGACGGCGCCGCCCGGCAAGCGCATGGGCCATGCCGGCGCCATCATCAGCGGCGGGAGCGGCACGGCGGCGGAGAAGATTCAGGCGCTGCGAGAAGCAGGGGTGGCCGTCGCCGACAGCCCCGCTGATCTCGGCGTTGCTGTGCAGAAGCTGCTCCGAGAGCGGGCGTAGCATCTCACGCCAAGCGGCGCTGCTTATTCACGCGAAAGCGTCCGCTGGATGAACTGCCGCACAACGCCCATTTCCACATCCACGACCAAATCGACGTTGGGCTTTGCCGTCGTTCCCCAGCGCACGTCGCAGACCATGGCCCCGCGCGTCAAGTCGCCGCGCGTCTCCACATCGACGGGGACAAGCCACGTTTTGAACGCCTGCGGCTGCACCAGCGCGACGAGACCGAACACGTCTTGCAGATAGCACCCCTCGACCCCGTACAGCCCGGCGGAGGCAGCGATGGCCGGCGGTACAATGCGCGCCAAAAACCGCGTCGCCGGCGATTGCGGCCGAGGCAGATGCAGCAGTTCCGTCGGCGAGAACACGGCCTTGCGCGTCACGTCCAGCGGCAAAAGCGTAATCGGGGCGCCGCAGCGCAACACCTGTCGGGCGGAAACTGGATCGCAATAGAAGTGAAATTCCGCCGCGGCCGTTGCGTCCCCGGGCTCGCGCCAGGCTCCGCCGACCATGACGATGCGCTCCACCAGCTCGGCCAACTCCGGGTCGCGGTCGAGAGCGCGGGCGAACACCGTGGCGGGGCCGAAAAGGAGTACGGCGATCTCCTTCGGATGTTGCCGCACGAGGTCGCTGAGCAGCTTGTCGGCCGGGTGCGGGTGATGCAGCTGCACGCAGGGGAACTCCACGCTGCCCAGGCCGTTGGCGCCGTGCAGCGCCCGCGCATCCACGTCGTAGTCCACCGGCAACGCGGCGCCCAGCCGCGGCCAACGGGGCGGATCGAGCTGCTCCACGAGAATGTGGACATTGCGCGTCGCTTGTTCCGCGGGGACGTTGCCCGCTGAGGCGGCCAGGCCGACCACTTCCAACTCCCCGGCATTGAGGGCCAGGGCGCCGGCAAACGCGCCGTCCACGCCGGGGTCGGTGATGAGCATTACCTTGCGTGGCATCCTTTTTTGTCCCTTTGTCCTCGCTCGTCTTGCACCGCCGCCGTAAGCGAATAGCGCTCAGGCGCGGCTCTCTCGAATCAGTGCATCCAGCACGGCCGCGGCACGGCCCGCCATGACCGCGGTGCGCGCTTTGTCCACGCCTTCCGCGAGCGTTTGGACGCGCTCCGCCGCCAGGAGGCCAGCGGCGGCGTTGGCCAGAACGATGCGCAATGCGGGCCCGTCTTGCCCCTGCAGAACGCCGCGGATCACCGCGGCGCTTTGGTCCGGTCCCGCCACGCGCAGCTCCTCCGGCCGGCAGGGCGACAGATGGAAGTCGTCGCAAGTCCACTCATGCGACACGATTTGTCCGTTGCGGACCTCGCGCACCAGCGTCGGTCCTGATAGACTAACCTCATCCAGGCCGTCGCGGCCGCAAACAACGAAAGCGCGACGCACTCCCAGCCGGGCCAGGGCCGCCGCCATGGCGTCCAGCCGATCGAGCCGCCCGACGCCGAGCAACTGATACGGCGCCCGCGACGGGTTCGCGAGCGGACCAACCCAGTTGAACAGCGTCCGTATCGCCAGCCGCCGGCGCACGGCGGCCACGCGGTGCAGCGCCGGATGGAAATTTGGTGCGAAGCAGAACGCCATTCCCACGCGCTCCAGGCAGCGCCGAGCGGTGGTGCAATCACCCTCCACGGTCACGCCCAATGCGGCTAGCACGTCAGCGCTGCTGCCGCTGCGACTGGAGGCGGCTCGGTTGCCGTGCTTGACCACCGGGGCGCCGGCCGCCGCTGCGACGAAGGCCGTGGCCGTGCTTATGTTGAACGTCCCCGCGCCGTCGCCGCCGGTTCCGCAGGTGTCGAGGTGATCGTCGCGTCCGGCGTGCAGCGGGACCATGTATTCCCGCAGCACCGCGGCGGCCGCCGCCAGCTCGTCCGCCGTTTCGCCTTTCATCGCCAGGGCGACCAGGAGCGCTGCCGTCGCGGCCTCGTCGCAGGCGTCGCCGACCAGGCCGTGCATCAGTTCGCACATGCGGACGCCGTCCAGATCGCGGCGTTCCACCAGCGCGGCCAGGGTGCTGGCGAACCAGGATGGCGGAGGCGTCGGCACAGACATGATCGACTCGCTCCCGGGGACCGGCGAGCGCGGCCCAGGGTTCACCATATCCGAAATTCCACAGCGGACCAAAATTATTCTTTTCTTGTGTACGCCCGTCTATTATACTTTAGTTCATGGCACGGATGGCCGAGCCGTTCCAAGGGACGCTGCGGCGGCGTCAGCTGGACGGCCCCCACAACCATTTACGAAAGGGCGAGCCATGCCGGACTTCAGCAAGTTGACGGAGCGCCAAAGGGAAATTTACGATTTCATCAAGGAGAAGATCGAGAGCCGCGGCTATGGGCCGACGGTGCGTGAGATCGGCGAGGCGTTCAAGATTCAGTCGCCCAACGGCGTGATGTGCCATCTCAACGCCCTTGTCGCGAAGGGTCTGATCTTGCGCCAGGAGCGCTCGGCGCGGGCCATCCAGCTGGTGGATCATCGGCGGCCGGGCGTGGACTTGCCGATGCTCGGCCTCGTGGCGGCCGGCGAACCGATGGCGGCTTCGGATCAGGACGAACGGCTCAACTTCGGCGAGTTGTTCGGCGGCCCGAACCACTTCGCCTTGCGCGTTCGCGGTCGATCCATGATCGAGGACCACATCCAGGACGGCGATTACGTCGTCATCCGCAAGCAGAACGTGGCGGAGAACGGCGAGCGCGTCGTAGCCATGATCGACAACGAAGTGACGTTGAAGCGGTTCCACCGCGAGAAGGACGCCGTGCGGCTCGACCCGGCCAACAGCGAGATGGGTCCGATCCATGTGGATCCGCACTCCGACGCGCAGATTCTCGGCGTCCTGGTCGGGGTTCTGCGGCGGTGCTGAGCTGTGCTGCAAGGATGAGCTCACAGCGCAAGCAAGGGTTCTGAGAAAAGCCCTTGTCTGCGCTGC
>DATKHW010001046.1:0-3154 GCA_035546275.1 Gemmataceae bacterium | reverse complement strand
CTCGCTGACGCTCGACCCACCCTACAAGCTCATCCCGGCGTCTGCATCCGCCGCCGTTCCTGTTCCAGGAAGTCGAGCTGCCGTTCCATCCAGCCGCGAACGCCGCTCTCCGTCGGAAAGCGCCCGATTTGCAGCACAAGGGCGATCGCCAAAAGCGCCAGCACGTAGGGCTGGCCTTCCAGCAGATACGCGATGCAGCAGCAGAAGCCGGCGCCTTCGACGAGGGCCAGGCCCATGATCATGGTGCTCAGGTAGACCGCGAACAGCTTCGCCGCATCCGTGGCGTACGCCGACTCCGCCACGCGCGGCGGCGGCCGCCATTCGCCGCGGGCGATGCGCCGCAGCTGCTGCAGCTGGACGAAGCGCGGAAACGCCAGCGACGCCGTCGCCCCGGCCGCCGTCAGCGCGAGGGCCATGATGGAGAACATCGTCCCGGTGCGGCCCGCGGGCTTGTGGGATTGGACGATGTAAGCGACGGCGCCGGCGAAGACCAGCAAGCCCATGATCTGCGCGAAGACGATGATCCGCATGACCCGCAAGCGGGCGGGAGTGACGGGGTCGCTCGGTTCGTCCATCCCGATTGTCTCCCATAATGCAGAGGCAAGAAGAAGCAATCGCTATTCGCCTTCCAGGGCCGCGTCGCGCAGGTCGGTCACGAACATGTGTCCCGGCTTGTGCGTCATCAGGAGCGGCGGCCGGGCTTCCATCGCCGCGGCCTGCGGCGTCACGCCGCACGCCCAGAACACCGGAATCTCGCCCGGCCGCATCTCCACCGCATCGCCGAAGTCCGGCCGCGCAAGATCGCGGATACCAAGTGAATTCGGATCGCCCATGTGAATGGGCGTGCCGTGGCAGCGCGGGAAGCGCGTGCAGACGCGGACGGCCGAGATCGCCTGGGCCGGCGTCATCGGCCGCATCGATACGACCATCGGCCCCCGGAACACGCCGGCCGGCCGGCACGCGATGTTCGTGCGGTACATCGGCACATTGCGGCCCTGTTCGATGTGCCGCACCGGTACGCCCGCTTCCAAGAGCGCCTGCTCGAACGTAAAGGAGCAGCCGAGAAGGAACCCCACCAGGTCGCCGCGCCGGCGGGACAAGAGATCGGCCGGCTCGTCCACGCGCTCGCCCCGTTCGTAGACGCAGTAGCGCGGACAGTCGGTGTACACGTCGGCGCCGGGCGCCGCCCAGCGCGGTTCGGGTGAGCCGGGTTCCGTCACGTCCAGCAGCGGGCACGGCTTGGGATTGCGCTGGCAGAACAGCAGGAAATCGAAGGCGAGATCGCGCGGCACAAGGACGAGATTGGCCTGCACGAAGCCGCGGGCCAACCCCGCCGTCGGCGCGTCCCATTCGCCATGCCGCGCCGCCTTCCGCACCTCCGCCCCGGTCGCATTGCGCAGATCGAGCATATCACCACCCCAAAATCTCTCGGATTTGCAAGAGCGGCCGAATGTACTGATCGAACGGCAACCCGTCTACGGAGACGGTCGGCTTGCCGGTCACGCCGTCCACCAGCGGCCCCTGTTCCACCATGATACGGAGCAATTCCCGCTCGCGCTCCACGTCGAACAGCGAAGGATCGAGCTTCGTTCCGCGCAGCAGGGCGACGCCGGCGGCCAGCGCGTAGGCGCCCCAGTTGCTCACGCCGCAGACGATGAGATGATCGGTCGGCACGCGGCAGGCGATGAGGCCGCCGTTGGGGATGTTGCGGCGAATCACGTCCCACGGGATCTTGCCCATGCCGATCTCGTTGCCGCCGTCGCCGATACCAATAGTAGACAAATGCGTATAGTCTTCGTCGTACTCTCTCTCGAACAACTCGTGCGCCGGGGCCATTTTGTCCGTAATGTCTCGGCCGTGCATGCTATAGCACCGACCGTCGCTACTGGGGCCGACGCGCTCTAGGGCGACGAAATGAGTCAATGGGAAATATGCCGGCTTATCCCGCGAAAAATAGTAGAGGAACAGCGCCGCATTAAGACCTTCGTAAAGGCCGACGATAGGAATGCTAGGGCTGAGGCCGGTTGCCTCAAGCCCGGCTTTCAGTGCAGCAAAACAAAACGGGTCCGTCGCAAATGCGACCCGAATCCCAAGCGGCGTCAGCGCCCGCGCCAGGAACAGCGCTCCGAGCGGCCCGTCCGTTTCCCCGGCCGGCGGATCGGCATGGGGGATGTAGAAGCCGGTGACGACGCATAGGCCCGGTTTCGGCGTCTCCGCAATGCTCCGGCACGCCGCAGCGAAATCGTCAGGACACGCATTGACCAGATTCGCCTCCGGATCGGCCGCCAGCCCGCGCTGATTCACATCCACCTGAATCACATCGCGGATCGCTCGCAGCAGAGCGTCGCTCATGCCTGCCCCTCCCGGAAGAGGTACGCAAAGCGGCCGCGCCACGGCCGCGGCGGGTCGGCCGTCAGCGTGATCGGTTCGTAGCGGATCGGGTGCAGGAACGTCAGGGCGCGGGCGTGCAGACCGACGGCGCCGCCGAAGGTGCGCACGCCCCCATATTTCGCGTCTCCGTAGATGGGATATCCATGATGGGCGAGCTGGACGCGGAGCTGGTGCGTGCGTCCAGTCTGCGGCCGGACTTCCAGCCACGTCAATCCGCCGTGGCCGGCGCGGCGGCGATAGTGCAAGAGCGCCTGCCGGGCGCCCGGCGCGTCCGCCGGGACGACTTCGACGCGGCCGGTCGCTTCGTTCTTGCGCAGCCAATCTTCCAGCGAGCCGGCCGGCCGTTTCACGTCGCCCTCGACGACGGCCCAGTAAATCTTCTCGACGGCGCCGTCGCGGAACTGGCGGGCCAGCCGAGCGGCGGCCTTGCTGGTGCGCGCGAACAGCAGGACGCCCGACGTCGGCTTGTCCAGCCGATGGACGACGCCGAGAAAGACGGCGCCCGGCTTGTTGTGCTTTTCCTTGAGATACGCCTTCACCGCTCGGTCCATCGTCTCTTCGCGCCCCTCGAAGTGCGCGCTGGGGACGCCGGCCGGCTTGGCGACGGCGATGCAGTGATTGTCTTCGTACAGGATATCCAGAGGAGGAATCACGGTGGGATCGAAACCCCTTTCCACGCCGACCGCCCGCCGGCCGCCCTTCGACCGTAGCAGGGTTGCGGGAGAGGCGTCAAGGAGAAAGAAAAAGGGACAAAGCGCCTCTC
>DATKHW010001045.1:0-4127 GCA_035546275.1 Gemmataceae bacterium | reverse complement strand
CGACGCTGCCGGCGGTCGAAGACGCGGCCCATCCGGCTAATTTCACGCCGCCGGCCCCTGCGGCCCCGTCGGCCAAGCCGGCCGCCGCAACGCCGCCGACCACGTTCGTCCCGCCGCCCGTGCCCGGCCCGGCTAGTGCTGGCGGAGCAATGAAGTAAACGGATCGCGAATCGAAAGCGGCGGGCGGGTCCATCCCGCCCGCCTTTTCACGTACCCCGCCGAGGGCCGACGCGATGAGGACCCTTTGCACCCTCCCCGCCGCTCTGCTGACGTGGGCCGTGCTGCTGAGCGCGGCGGCTGCGCAGGCGCCGCCGCCCTTACCTGGCCGCGGTCCGTCGCCGTTCCTCTTCGTCCGCTTCGCCGGGCCGCCAGGCACAAAAGCCACGTTCTACCAGGGACGCCCCGAAGGACGGGCCTTCGACGGCCCCGTCGTGGTCGGTCTTCGCCCGGGTTACATCTATCGCGTCCAGCTGTCCGGCTTCACCGACCGTCCCGGTCTTGCGATCTACCCGACGCTGGAAGTGCGCGGCACGCTCTTCCTGCCGTCGCGGGTCAACCCGGCCGACTACCCGGCGCCGGTCGTGCTGACCGAGGCCGACCTGAAAAGCGCCCTTGCCGGATCGCTTGTGACTAAAGTGGTTTACCTCGAAGACCCGGACAAGGCCGTGCCCGCCGCGACGCCGCCGAACGGCCCGGCCGACGCCGATGTGCCGGCGGGCCGCGATCTGCTTAACGAGGCCCGCGACTTCGGTCGGCCCATGCTGGTGGTCCGTTTCGGCGGCCGCGTGCCGCCGCCGGAAGAACTCGTATATGGCTCCGTCCCCAGCACGATCCTCATGCCGGGCGACTCGATGCTGCCGCCGCCGCGCGTCGGCCCCTGTCTGCCGTGGGCCGGCGCCGCATTGTACGATCCGATTCTCGGCCCCCGGCCGCCGACGCAGGAATGCCTCCACGACGGCGGCGACCACGGCGAGCGTGCCGGCATCGGCCCCGACGGCCGGCTGCATGGACTCGACCCGGAGGACACCATCGGCGAATACACCGATCCGGCCGGTCGGCGGCGCACCGTCTGTTCCAACGAGATCTGTCTCTGCTCGCCGCGCTATGGCGTGCTGCGGAGCGAATTGCCGCTGGGCCGCACTGAGGCGGCGATCAGCCTGCATAACACGCAATCGGCGACCGGCCAGACAGTGGTCGCGCAGGACACGCCGAGCTTGCAAAAACAGCAATACGCCGAGATGAAAGCGATCATCAGCCGGGAAAAGGCCAGCGCCGAGCTGGCGACGCAAAACGTCGGCCGGCTGGTGCGCGTGAACGTGCTGGAAGGGCGTCAGCTCGATCTCGGCCCGTTAGCGTTTCTCAGCCAGGCGGCGCCGCAGCAGCTAACGGAAGTGGAACGGACGCGATTTTTGAAGCAAGTGGAGCTGGCCGTCGCGCTGAATCAGCCCATCGGGGTGAGCGGCCTGGAGCAGGCGGTCGGCACGGCGGCGCTGGCTCGCGTGGAAGGCAAAACCGAAGTAGTGAGCAGCACACTGGAAACGCGCGACTTCACGATCTGCTGCAATGAGCCGCATCCCGTCCCGCCCGATAAACCGCTCCTGCTCATCAAATGCGCCGATCGCCAATCGGCCCAACCCGGCGACGTGGTGACGTTCATTCTCCGTTACAGCAACCACGGCGGCCGGCCGCTGACGGACGTGGCGGTGTCGGACAGCCTCTCAGGACGGTTGGAGTACGTGGTCGGCAGCGCCCAGTCCGATCGCGACGCCGTGTTCACGACGGAGCAGAATGAGGCGGGGTCGCTGATTCTGCGCTGGGAAATCAGCGGCCGATTGGCGCCCGGCGAGAGCGGCGCGCTGCGCTTCCAGGCCAAGGTACGCTGAATGAACCCGCGGGCGGATCAGCGGAATCCCATGGTTGTGGAGGCGAACACCAAGAAGAACAGAACAATTCCTGCCAATGTGACCGTACCGAGCACCTTGCGGGTAGTCGGCTGGTTCGTACCGAGCAGACCGACGCTGGCGGCGGCCAAGCACAGGAACCCGAACAGCAAGCCCCAGCTGTAAACCTGCGACGCTTCCCGGCCCCAGATCCGCGCGTCGTCCACGTCCTCTTGCAGCTCCTTCTTGCGGGAGTCCCAATCCTTCCTCGCCGAGTCCGACGCGCCGCCGGAAATCCGGGCAATGCGCTGATCGCCGGCGTCGATGGCGGCGCTGCGTGCGGATATGCGCGTCGCGTCGGTCACGGGCAGCAATCCGAACAGGACGACGAACCCGGCCCCCACGCCGTACAGCACGTTGAACACCACGTTGCTGACGGCGCCGGGTTGGTTCAGCGGGCGCATGGGACGGCTCTCCGAACGAGAAGGAGTGGAACGAGGCTCAATGATAGGCAGCACGGGCGGCGGGTTGGCGGGGGCGTGCTCCGTTTGTCGCGGCGGCACGGCTTCGGCGGTGGGAATCTGTTCGGCCGGCCGCGACAGCACGCGGAGGCCGCCCTGTTCGACAATGAGCATGGCCCCGCACTTGCGGCAGGGAAACGTGCGGCCCACGTCGTCGTCGGCCAGGTCGTACAGCGCGTCGCAACCGGAGTTTGGGCAGATGTTGGTCATGAGTATGATCGGCAGCGGGGCAGTAGTTTTGGACGCGCCCCGTAAAGCATTGGGGCCGGCCAGATGGGGATACTAACGGCGGGGATAGCTCGATGCAAGTTATTTATGCGCCAATTTCCTTGCGCTTCTGCTTGACACGTCACCGCCCCGGATTTAAGTTCCATCCATTCCTTTCTCTCCCAACGCCCGCGCATCTTCCTCTGTACCTGGCTTGCGGCGGAGGGCGGCATGATTCGGCGAATCGAATTCAAGCGATCCGGCTTCACGCTCATTGAGTTGCTGGTGGTGATTGCAATCATTGCCATCCTCATCGGTCTGCTTCTGCCCGCTGTCCAGAAAGTCCGCGAAGCCGCCGCTCGCATGAGCTGCGGCAACAACTTGCACCAGATCGTACTGGCTTGTCACAACATCAACGACACATACCAAAACCTGCCGCCGGCGACGGCCCCCGACGGCTGGACGCCGATCGCGGGCGCGGAATCCGCCTATAACGGATCTCCCTACACCTGCTTTTCCTTCCTGCTGCCGTTTATCGAGCAGCAGGCCGTCTTCAACGCCCAGACGACCGGCCCCGACCCGCCCGGCGGTTACTGCGGCGGGCAGTATTTTCGCGTGGTCAAGACGTACCTCTGCCCGTCCGATCCGTCCACGGCCAACGGCATGAGCCAGACGACCAACGGCGGCGCCAACGGCTTCGCCGCCGGCAACTATGGGGCCAACTACCTGGTCTTCGGCAATCCGCAGATTGGCACGATGACCGGCGTTTCATCGCTGCAAGCATCCTTCCCGGATGGTCTGTCCACCACCGTTCTGTTCGCCGAACGCTTTGGCACCTGCGGCTTCTCCGGCCAGGTCAATGCGGCGTCCACCTACGGCAGTCTCTGGGCCGATTCGACCAGCGTCTGGCGGCCGGTCTTTTGCGTCAACAATCTCGCCAACACGCCGTCGGGGCCTGGCTATGCTCCATGCCAGTTGTTCCAGGTGCAGCCGAACTATCTGACCGCCTGCAACAACGGCCTGGCCCAGGCCAACCACGTGGGCGGCATGAACATCGGCATGGGCGACGGCAGCGTCCGCTTCGTCGGCCGCAGCATCACCGCCAGTACGTGGGCCAGCGCCTGCGATCCCCGCGACGGCATCCCCCTCGGCACGGACTGGTAAAACGCCATGCGTTTCTGTGCGACCACGCTGGCGGCTGCGGCGGTGCTGCTCGCCGTCGGCTGCAACGGACCGAAACCGCCAGCGACCTACACGGCGATCGGCAAAGCGGTCTACGCCGACGGCGCAGCGCTGGCGGGGGGCACGCTGCAGTTCCAGCCGGAAGCAGCCGGCGCACCGTCGGCGTTCGCCGAAGTGGACAAGGATGGGAGATTCACGCTATTAACAATCGTTGATGGAAAGAGAATCAACGGAGCCGTCGAGGGCAATTTCCACGTCACTTACATCCCGCCGGTTGGAGCCGATCAGAAGGGAGGCTTGCCCGTGGTCCTGCCGGACGTATACACGGTCCTAGCTA
>DATKHW010001044.1:0-3141 GCA_035546275.1 Gemmataceae bacterium | reverse complement strand
GTAGACCAGGAAGCGATCCGGGCGGCGAAGTTCAGCGCGTTCCTCGACGCCAACGGCGGCGCGGGCGGCCCGCTGGGGTTCGCGCTCTTGTTGTCGCTCTGCGACCAACAGATTCGCCTCGGGTGCGACGGCGACGGCGTCTTTCTGCACGAGCCTGAGCCGACGGAAAGTAATCTTCGCGAAGTCGCCCAGTGCGTACTCCAAGACGGCGCCGACATCGGCTTCGCGCTCGACCCCGACGCCGACCGCCTGGCGCTGATCGACGAGACCGGCCGCTATATCGGAGAGGAATTGACGCTTGCCCTGGCGGCTCGCTTCCGGCTGAGCAAGGAGCGGGGGCCGGTCGTGGTGAATATGTCCACGTCGCGGGTGGTCGCCGACGTGGCGGCTCAGTTCGGCTGTCCCTTGCACCGCTCAGCGGTCGGCGAAGCGAACGTGGCCGACAAGATGCTCGAGGTCGGCGCCGTGTTCGGCGGCGAGGGCAACGGCGGCGTCATCGATCCGCGCATCGGATTGGTGCGCGACCCGTTCATCGGTATGGGCCTCATCCTGAATCTCATGGCCGAGACGGGCAAGAAGCTAAGCGAATTGGTCGCGGAATTGCCGACTTATCACATCGTCAAGGACAAGTATACGGTTTCAGGGGATCGGCTGCCGGAGCTGTTCGCGGCACTGACGCAGCGCTGGCCGGAGGCGACGGCGGATCGGCAGGACGGGCTGCGTCTGGACTGGCCCGACCGCTGGCTGCACGTCCGGCCGAGCAATACGGAGCCGATTGTGCGCGTCATCGCTGAGGCGCCGCGGATGGAGGAGGCGTCGGCGCTGTGCCGGGCGGCAGGCGCGCTGCTGACGGGGTGACGGCGGGCGAAAGTGCTTGAGTCGCTCATCCGACCGGGATAGGATCAAATTACTTCACGCGGTGGGGCCGCTGTCCAGCCTCCCGGCGATGCCCGTCTCGTCTTCCGGAGTCACCGATGACCCAGCCGACCGACCCCAACCGAACCGTCGATGAAGACCCGAGCCAGGACTCGGCGGCGGATGGCGCCGGCGCGCCCCAACCGGAGCCGGTGATTCCCGCCCGCCTTGAGCTGCTGGAAGAGATCGCCCGCGGCGGCATGGGCGCCATCCTCCGGGGCAGCGACGCCGACATCGGCCGCGACGTGGCCGTCAAGGTGCTGCTGGAAGACCACCGCGGCCGACCCGAACTGGCGCAGCGTTTCTTGGAGGAGGCGCGCATTGCCGGCCGGCTCCAGCACCCCGGCGTCGTGCCGGTTTACGCGCTGGGCCGAATGCTGGATGGCCGGCCCTGCTTTACCATGAAGCTCATAAAGGGCCGCACGCTGACAGCCTTGCTGGCGGAGCGCAAAGATCCGGCCGCCGACCGACTGCGTTTCCTCGCGGTGTTCGAACAGGTGTGCCAGACGCTGGCCTACGCTCACGCCCGCGGCGTCATTCACCGCGACCTGAAGCCGTCCAACGTCATGGTGGGGGCGTACGGCGAAGTGCAAGTGATGGATTGGGGCCTTGCCAAGGTGCTGCCGCCGGCCGGGGTGTCGGCCGAGGCGGCCACGCAGGCGGTGTCGCTGATCCAGACGCCGCGGGACGATTCGGATACGGGCGAGCGCGGCGATGAGACGCAGGCGGGCACGGCGCTGGGGACGCCGGCTTACATGGCGCCGGAGCAGGCCCGCGGCGAGATCGAGGACGTGGGAGTGCGTTCGGACGTGTTCGGACTGGGTGCGATCCTGTGCGAGCTGCTGACGGGTCGGCCGCCGTTTGTAGGGCCGAGCGAGGCGGCCTTGAAGCGGGCGCGGCGGGCTGACCTGGCGGACGCTATGGGTCGGCTGGACGGCTGTGGGGCGGACGCGGAGCTGGTCGCACTGGCGAAAAGTTGCCTAGCGGCGGACCCGTCCGATCGGCCGGGGGACGCTGGGGAGGTCGCAGCGGCGGTGACGGCGCACCGGGAGTCGGTGGAGCGTCGGCTGCGTCAGGCGGAGGTGGCGAATGCGGAGGCGCGGGCCAAGGCCGTCGAGCAGCGGAAGCGGCGGCGGCTGATTCTGGCGTTGGCGGCGTCGGTGCTGGTCACGGCGGCGGTTGTGGGCGGCGGCTGGCTGTGGGTGGCGCAGGACCGGACGGCGCGGCAGGCGGAGGCGGATCGGCAGGCGGCGGATCGGCTGACCAAGGCTGAGCGAACGGCCGACGTTGCGCTGGTCCAGGCAGTTCAGGCGGCGGACCAGGCCCGGATGATCGAACGGGCAGCGGACGAGAAGGGCGTGGAGGAGCCGGAGGCTACAGACGTGGCGAAGCAGGCGCTGGCGTTGTGGCGGCAGGCGGCGGGGTCGTTGGACGAGGCGGAGCGGACGTTGACGCCGGCTTTGGGAGCGAGGTGGGCAAGGGATCGGACGGCGGTGCGGCGGCGGTCAGTGGAGGCGGAGCGGGGCCGCGCCGAGAAGGAGGCGGCGCTGCTGACGGCCCTGGACGAGGCGCGGGCCTCGCGCGTCGCGGGCGGCGGGGGCCAGACTGAGGACCTGGCAGCGCCTCCGCGCCGGTACGCGGAGGCGCTGCGGGTTTACGGCCTGGATGTGTCCGCCCCGCAGGCGGAAACGGCGGATGCGATCCGCCGGGAACGGCCGGGCGTCCGTCTGGCGTTAGTGCTGGCGCTGGACGACTGGGCGAGTTGCGTCCGCTGCCGCGACCGGGTGGAGGCGAAGCAGTTGAGCCGGATTGCTGGCGGGGCGGACGACGACGGCTGGCGGCGTCGCTACCGCGAGGCGGCAGGGGACGTCGAGGCGCTGAAGGGTCTGGCGGCGGAGGCGCCGGGGCTGCACCTGCCCGCCGTGAGCCTGACGCTGCTGGGTTCCACCCTGACGGATCGCGGAGCGCGGTCGGAGGCGGCGGCGCTCCTGCGGGCGGCGCGCCGCCAGCGTCCGGGGGACTTCTGGGTGTACTTCTATTTAACGGCGTGCCTGGTCGATCCGGTTCATCCGGACCCGGCAGGCGTTGGGGAGGCGGAGGGCGCTTGCTGGGCCATGCTGGCGCTGCGCCCCGATAGCGCGGCCGCCTGGTTTATCCTCGGCCTTGCGTTGCACAACAAGGGGGACCGCGACGGGGCCGCCGACTGCTATAAGAAGTCCATCGAAC
>DATKHW010001043.1:0-12209 GCA_035546275.1 Gemmataceae bacterium | reverse complement strand
GAAGTTATAAAGATGTGTGGATGCCTCCATTATAGAGCAGCTGCACCAAGAGTGCGGAAGAACCCGGATTACGAGCAGAAAAGTCGCCAGAAAACCGTAGAGGCTATAACGTCGCCATGAACGCCAAACCCGAGAATCCCGCGCAACCCGCCGCTGCGAATCCTCCTGATCCGCCTGCTACGATTCCTGCGAATCTCCCCAATGCGCGCGTAGACGGCAACCCTCAACCCGCGCCGGGCTTCATTAGAACATATTGGCGACGGTATGAATGGCCCATTCTCGGAATTCCGCTAGTCTCTTACCTGCTGTGCCTTCCATTCCTCCGCGCCGCGCCAGGCTCTGATCTCATTCGCTATATTCACGGCTACGCCTTTTCAGTTCTGTTAGGTGCGTTTTGCTCCCGTGTCGGTTGGTACGCATTTCACTGGATGGCGGATCGGATTAAGTTAGAGCAGACACCAGATGATAACAACCCAAAACAAACAAAGCTTGAGGAGCGCGAATTCCGCACGACTCTCATGCCGATCACGCTTGGGGTCATTGAGCGGATTGTTATTACCACTCTGGTCGGCTTTGGCGTAGGTGGTTCTGCTGGCTTCATTGGTGCATGGATCACTATCAAGGCAGTGGGAGGATGGGGCAGAATTGCAGGTCCGAAATCCACACCTTATCAACGGGCAATCTTTATGGCGGGATTACTCTCAAGTATTTGGTCGGCGTTCTTTGGCGTCGTGGGAGGCCTCTTCATCTTGCCCAAGTGACTGCCTGAACCCGCTTCACGAACGCGATACCACGAGATAACTCTACATGGCGACAAAGGATATTCAAGAGTTGTATAGCCTGATATATCTGCGCAAAGTAGAACTGGCGTTCCAAAAGTGTTCCCCTTGGCCGACTTCTGGGGCTTTGCAAGCAAGAAATGGGTTCCGGAATACTCCCGCCTTCCGCCAGTCGCCGGCCGGTAAGCAGCGTCAGCAGACGCCCATCGGCGTGCATTGACATACATTTCCCCTCCCGATTGCACTGCCCAGACGCCGCCTCCTCGTGATACACTCGACGATCCACGGCCACACGCCGCACTGCATCACGGTGCCGTCCCGGCTTGCGGCGGCCGTCCCGGGCTTGGGCACGTGCTGTCCAGATGGTGCCGGCGGACGGGGCCGGAAAGCGTCCGTGAGAGTCAGGCCGACACACCCCTGTCGCGCTGTGTGTCGGCCTGACGGTCCGACTTGGAGCTTTGCGGAGGTCGCAACAATGCACTTGCTAGGGGCGAAATTCGCCGAAATCGACGCTTGTGTGGGTTCCTTGTCCTCATCAGCTGAAATCTACGCGCATCTGGATCAGATCGTTGCGGGCCACATCCAGCTGCACTGCGTCACCCTTCACCGGCAGGTCAAGGATGGGTTCGCCGCGGCCGTCCAGCAGGCGGGCCGATTTCGGATCGCGCACGCAGCGCCACTGCGCCTGCATTCCGAGGCCGCTCACCTCCAGCAACCGGGCCGTCACCGCGTCGGCGCCGTCGGGCGCCGGCCGCAAGCTCGTCAGCAGCAGGTTGGGCGCGTCCAGGTGGAACAGCCAGCCGGACGTGCCGACGTGCGGCGGACCCATGCTCGTCTCGACCACCGGGACCGGCGTCGCCGCGCCCAGGGCCGTCTGCATCGGCTGGTCGCGATCCAGGCCGATCGCCAGCTCGAATGACGATGTTTCCTCTCCTTCAACGATCAAAATCACGTCAAGCATCCGCTTGCCGTGCCGCTGATGAAACGGCAATCCGCCGGGGAAGAGGATGGTGTTCTGCACGCCGACGCGCAGGTCGAGGTAATCCGGCGACTCCGGCCGGGTGTGGCTCGTCGTGTAGCCGACGCCGGCCACGCCGCGGTTGAGGGCCGCCGTCTCGTCGCGCCAGGCGAAGCGGGCGCCGTAATAGCCGTGCCAAGGATAGCCCTTCGGCTGCTGCACCACTTTGAAGTCGATCCGCATTTCCAGGAGCGGCCGGCCGATCCAGGCCCGGAAGCGCTGGCGGAATGCGGCCAGCACCTCGTCCTTGGCGTCGATCAGCACGCCCTCGCTGATGATCTCGCCAAGGGCCGGACCGGTGGACGTGGTGCGGATTTGCTGAACGTGAATGGTCGAGCCGGGGTTGTAAACGACCTGCTGGCCGAGGCGATTCGTGCGCGTTTTCGGATCGCGGAGGGCGCGGAGGCCGCCTGTGGTCTGGTCGATTTCAGCTTCGAAATACTCGTTGCGGACGAAGCGGTCGTCGGCCATGCGCATCCGGCTGGCCGGCGGCGGCGGGCCGGACGGCCCTTCGCGCGGGAACCAGGCGAAGCCGAGCGCCGGGACCTCGACGACGACGCGAGCAACGGCGTCGTTGAATTGACTGGCTCGGACCGCGCCGCCGATCGGGATGGCGGCCGACAAACCGCCCAACTCCAGCGCAACGCGGCGGTTGAAGCTGCACGGGTTCAGCAGTAGGTAACCAGGATTGCTCGGCTGCCCGCGGGCCGTCAGCCGGCGAGCCAATGCGGCGGCCGCGTCGTCCTGCGCCTTCGCCAGCTCTTCGACGGGAAAGGCCGGATCGCTTTCTAGCCGGTCCTCGATTCGCGCCAACTCGTTGTCAGCGGCAACGCCGTCCGCCGTCCCGCCCAGCGCCCGGTGCAAGGCCGCCAGCGACCAGGCCGTATCCAGCCGACGGCGGGTGCGGAGCAGTCGAGCGAAGCCGCTGACCGGCTCGCGCCGGTCCGACCGAGTCGGGGCGCCTTCCGCCGGATTGGCGCGCTGGACGAGATAGTCGTCGCGGAAGTCGTCGGCCGAGGAGGCCGGCGTGTAATCGCCGGCCTGCACTTCGCCGAGATACGTCGTCAGCGTCGCCCATCGGCCCAGCACCGGCGCCAGCCGCGTCAGCTCCAACCAATCCTCGTACCACGGTCCCGCCGGCTTGCCCTTGTGCAGCAGGGCCAGCGTGGCCGCGTGGTCGTTCATGATGGTGCGGTGCAGGTGGTGGGCGAGATGGAAATAGGTCTGCGGCGAGTCGGCCGGCAACGGCGTCCGCGTGAAGCACTGCACTTGCTTGCCGTCGGCCGACGACCAGTTGACGACGGCGGTGCGATGGTTCGGCAGGACCGATTCGTCGAAGGCCAGGAGGAGGGCGCGGCTGATTCCGACATTCTGGAGCAGCAACGGCGTGTGCGGATGAAAGGCGAAGGTCCGCCGTCCAAAGACGCGCACTTCGCGATCGAGCAACTGTTTGTAAACGCTCCGCCCTTTGAGGAGATTCCACATCTGCGATTCCAGCGGCAGCAGGGCGTCGTCGCGCTCCAGGTACGGCCCGCCGCAGACTTCCACGAGATCGGCGGCGACGCGCTCGCGGAGCGCGGCAAGGCGTTGCGGCTGATCGCGGCCGATGCGTTCCAGCAAGGCGGAGCAAGCGATGAGGTTGAGCGGCAGCCCCTTGTCGAAGGCGGCCGGCCACGGGACGTCCGGCGAGGCCTCATCGAGGAGGGCGAGATCGACGACATGGACCGCGGCGGTGTAGACCACGTCGCGGGCGGCGACGAGCTTCTCGGCGGCGGCCTTCAGGAAGCGGCGCGGGGCGTCGGCGTCCTCGCCGGTCAGAGCGGCCACGGCGTCTTGCACGTCCTTCCAAAATGCGGCCGCGTCGATCATGTTGTCGTGCGACATTGCTTCAAACAGGGCTTCCAGCATGGCATGGCCGAAGCCGAGGCCGAGGAACGGCGCGACGCGGATGGGATCCAGATCGAGAAGCGCATCGGCGGCGCCTTCCGGTTGGCGCGACCGGAGGGCGTCCTTGAGATTGTTTAGCGTTGTATCGCGGCCCGCGTGGGCTTTGAAGGCGACAGCGCCGGCATTCTTGACGCGGGCCGGCCAATCGTCCGGCAGCAGCAGCGGCGGATGATCCGGCGTGGCATAAACCGCGTTGGGGCGCGGCGTCTCATGGTCATAGGGCGAGGCGACGCGCGGCGGCCCGGCGGCGCCGCGCAGGGCTGCCGGATGCCAGAGGACGGCCAGGCCGTTGAGGAAGGCGGCCACGTCTTCATCGGCGAGATAAAGGGTATGATGAGTCGGCAAACGGTAGGGACTCAGCAGAAACAGCTCGTGTTGGCTCATGCTCTGGATTTAGCAGAGCGGCCGCGCAAAAACCAGGGGCGCAGGCGAAGCGGATCGGCTAAAGCTCTATTTCCCCTCCGCTTCAGGCAGAGCGGCGATTGACGCGACATCCGTGCTCCGTTATCCTGCCATCGTCTGCTTTTCGCCGCGTCCCCAACGAACGGTAGGTGCGTCATGGCGCTTGATCGTGAAATGGCCACCTTTCGGGCCAACCTCCCCGCGCTCCTGGAGAAGGACGCCGGACGCTACGTCCTGATTCAGGGCGAGCGGGTCGTCGGCATTTGAGACGCCAAAGCGGAGGTGTTGGAGGAAGGATATCGGCAGTTCCTCTCCGAGCCGTTCCTCGTCCACCCCATCGTGGCGCACGAGAATCCGATTTTCGTGCCACGGGACATTTTCTGATGCCGACCCTCAATGGACCGTCGCCGCCGATGGCGCCGTGGTCAACGTACTCATCGGTGTGTCCGAGGCGCGGCGCCAAGCGCTGCTGCGCGTCGGCTTCCCCGTGCCGGCCCCGTTCGCGGTTCACGCGGTGCTGGACACCGGCTCATTCATCAGCCTCGCCGACTCGCAGGGCGTGGGGCGGCTGGGGGTCGGTCCCTACCGCCAGCGGCAATTCTTCACGTCCGCGACGGGGCCGACGCCGCACATTGGAGACGTTTATGGTTGCCCTGCTGGACGACGGCGGTACGTCATTGGCATACTGGCCGCCCGCCGACGTTCTCCTGGCCGCATTTCTCTACCAAGGGACGTCATTCACGGCGTCATCGGCCGCGCCCGGAAGAAAAGGTCTTTGGAACTGTGATTTCAGAGTTCCAGACACCTTTTCTTCCGGACGTTCTTAATAAGCATGACGCCCAGGAAGCCAGCTTGGATTGCGTGGTCCTGCACGGGGTAGCCGTCAAAGACGATCTCCGTAGCGCTGCCGGATTCCAGCATCTCGGCCGCGCGCAACTCCTCCAACAGGGACTGCTCATGTCCAAGCATGGCGTCCAGCCCAGCCCGGCTCGCAAAGTCGCGTGCGCCGTAGGCCCGAGCCGCGTCGCGCACCTTGGCCAGGTCCGCCATCTGTCGGCGGACTTCCGCCGCGGATCGCGGTTCGCCGTTGACGGGGGCGGCTTGCGCCCTTGCAGTCATGGCGCATTTCTCTGCGTGGCGATGAGTACATTACGAAGCGGCGCCCGCCGCGATGTTCTCCAAGATTACGGATGGAAGTTGTCCCTGGCCGAGGACCTGCTTGGCGTCAAGGACCTCGATGCCCACCAGCGTTTCGCCGGCGCCGATGTTCAGGGCGATCTCGTCGTTCAGCCGAACCGTCCGACATTCCTGGGGGCCCTCGATCAGGCGGATGTAGAGGGCGTCGATTTCCGCGTCATAGCTGATCCGCATATTGGCCTCGTCTCAGAAGTAGAAGGTATAAACGGTAATCACGACGATTTCGGCGTCCTCTTCCTTGATGACTGGGGCCACCTGCTTGATCGCGTAGGGACGGCCTTGCCAGCTCTGGCCGAAGGCGAAATTATACCGACACTGCTCACGACCCCGCTTGGCGGGTTGGCGCGTCCCGTGCCGGACCGCCTGTATTACTTCCGCTTCGCTGGCGCCGCGATCCAGGCATTGCTGCCGGGCATGCTGGGTCAGCCGGATCGGCTTCATGGATCCCCCGGTGAGCCATTTGGGCGTAAGGAGCGATGCGGCGCCCCATTCCGCCGAATTCCGCTTTACATCATACACCGGGAGCCTCGCCCCGCATCCGCGGCGGGGCCGTCTTCCATATCAAGGCCAATTCCTCTGCCGTCAACCCGTAGGCCCCATTCACCAGCTTGGCGACCTGCCGTCTGGCCCTTTGTCCTTGTCGGCGTCCACCGCGCCGGGTTATCCTCCCATCAGCGGCGGTTCACCGCATTCCCGGCGAAAGGCAGGTGCGTCATGATTCTTGATCGGGAGTGGGCGACCTACCAGGCCAACTTGCCCGAACTCCTGAAAAAGGACGCGGGCCGCTACGTCCTGATTCACGGGGACCAGATCGTCGGCGTGTGGGACACAAAAGATCAAGCATTAGAGGAGGGCTACCGGCGCTTCCTGCTGGGGCCGTTTATGGTTCATCACATCGTCGCGCACGAGAAGCCGATTTTCGTGCCGCGGGGACTCATCTGATGCCCACGTTGACCGGCCCCATCGGCGTGGGCGGCACCGTGGTTAACATACTGATCGGGCGGTTCAGCAGTCGCGCTCACGGCGTCGCCGCCGACAAGACCGTCAGCCCATCCACGCCGGCGTAATCCGCGGGGTTATGCGTCACGAGCGGCACGCCCAGAGCCAGGGCCGCGGCGGCGATCCAGGCGTCGGCCACGTCGATGGCCCGGCCGCGGCGGCGGGCGCGATCCCCGACTTCCGCCCACAGCGTACACAAACCATCGTCTGCGTAGTAAATGTGGTAGACCTGGAGGTGTCGTTCCAGCCGGTCGCGGCTGGCCTGCCCCCACCGGCGGCGCAAGGCCCACTGGCGCAGCTCCGCCACGGTCATGAACGACAGGATCAGCGCCTGACCGACCAGGTGACGATGAAAAAGCCGCGCCCGCGTGTCCTTCTTGAAGACGAAGGAAACCACGTCGGTATCGACGACGACGGCCATCAGTCGTACCTTCCGGTGCGGCGGGACTGGTGCAGCCACGCCAGGAACTCTTCCAGGTTTTCGCCCTGGGGCCAGGCGTTGCCCATCGCTTCCAGGGCTGCCTCATCGACGGGCTTCACGCCCCTGGCCTCGGCGTCGTTGAGCAGACGCGCCAGACGTTCCTGCGGCGTCGGTCCTTCGGCCAGGGATGGGTACGGCGCGGGCGGCCGGCGCTTACGGGGGGATTCGGACTTGCGGACCACGGGGCCTACCTTCCCGCTCACCTTCGGCCGGACGACACGAGGCGGCCGCGGGGAAGGTAAGCGAGACCCGCAGCCATCGGCGAAGGCCGCGATCCCGCGCGGGGCTGCGGCGCGTCGGCCGAAGCCATTTTACTCAACCGGCTGGGCGAGGGCCAAGACAGGTCAAGAATACCGCTCACCACCGCTCTTGGAGTTCCCGCGTGCCCAGCCGTAGCCGCCCGCCATGCAGGCGATGAAGGCCAGAATCTGCTCAAGGAACTCGGGCCGGTTGTACGCCAGGAATAACCAGCACAGGCACGGGATCATCACCATCGCGATCACTACCACCGCGGCTCTCACGCAGAGCACCCGAAGGACGAAATCCTGCTTCCGTTTCGCCTGGCGCTCCCGGTGGTTGAGCGCCTTGGCGGGATCGGCGCGCCGCGAGTCGTCCTGCTGCCGGGGCTGGCTGCGGGCGTAGGTCTTGGCCATATTCGCACCTCCTCGTTTGAGGACAGTGCGAGCTTACCCTACCGGGCGCAAGGGGAGCGTAGCTTGCGCCGATCTCACAGCGGACAGGGCGTCAGCTGTACGCGGCCCTGCAACGTCTGGATGGTTAGAGGCATCGCGGATTTTTCAAAGCGCGTGCGCGTATCGGTGCAGAGTTGACGGAACGCGGCATCATCGGTATCGTGGTCCTCACCGTACACCGCATCCAGAACATCCTGGACTGGTCTTGGATCTCGCGGCCGGTGGTTTTTCTCGTCCCAAAGAGCAAGCACCAGCGCGCGCTGCTTCGCGGCACGGCCAAAACGGACCTCTACCATCCTGTATCGGAAGCCGTCGGTGCCAAACGCGCCGTCGGGGAGCGCTGCGGGGGCGGGCGGTTCGCAACCTTCAACGACTGCCCTTTGCAGCTCGGATATCACATCTTCCAAGCTCTTCAACAGAACAGACGGCAGTGGGTCCAGCGAAGGGCGTTGCGTCTGCTTTGCATCCCAGTCCTGGATTGCCTGAACGGCTTCCGCAAGACGCATGATGACGGTTTGCCAAGCCATCGGGTAATTGCACGGCGCTTGAACTTCGCCTTGGAAGCCCTCATGATGACCACCAAACTCCTGCGTCAGGCCGCTGGCCAGAGCATCCAACGCGGGCCGAAACATGACCAGGGCGTGTCGGGCCGAAAGCGGAGTTGTTAAGTCCGATAAGGTGCGTGCCGGTGAAAGCAGCGCAGACGCCAGCTTTTTCAGCGTGCGCATTTGCTCCCGCGCATAGGGATCGTGCTCACCCTGGAGAATGGTTTGATCTCGCAGGGGGGCCACTTGGCCAATGGCCCAGACCCAAGAAGACGGAAGTTTCAAACGCGGAGCGCGGGGTGACACGGGATGCTTCCTGTTGTCCTGTTTGTCCTTTTTGTTGTCTATTTGTCTGCCACGCGAGGCCGGAGCCTCGCCTTCCATCAGCAGGTTCGCGGCCGCGCGGCACGTACCTGCCGAGTCGAGTACGAGCTGCCGGAGATAAGAGAGCCGGTCGGCGTCATCGTGGTCGTCGGTATGTAGCGCGGCCTCGCCCGGGCACTCGACCCGCGCCACATGGCCCCATTGGAGTACCTCCCTCCTCTCGGCCGGGGTTTTGTCGGTCACGTCAATTTCTCGGCCGTCCTCGAAGACCACCACCACTCGCAGAGGGTGACCATCCCTGCCTAGCACATGGCCCCGCGCGTCGGTCTTGGGGGCGGGAAAATCGTAGGTGCCAGCATCGTGCATGCAAAGGTCGGGTTGTGCACCGCGGATAAGAGGCGCTACCCAAAGGCGCCAGGCTCCGTACACCTTGGAGTCATTGCGGCGGTCCAGCCGCTCCGGGCCAAGCAAAATCCGTAAGGAGGACGGACAAGGGAGCGCGCCAAGCTCGATTGCAGCAAGCGCCGTCCGACAAGCATGCAGTACGACGCGATACGCGCTTCGTGCCAGATGTTCCGGCTTGGCAGTCTCCAGCCGGCATGCGTCTTCCAGTTGATGCGCATCGCGGTCAAGACGCTCGGCGTAATCGCGCCGCAGGGAAGCGGGCAGGCGGAGGGATTCATCGCTCATGGCTACTCATCCTCACTAGTAGCCGAGAGGCCGCCGGGGAATTCACAAGTGCGCCCGGTCGACCGTCCCGACGGCAGGATAGCTGCGCACAGTCGGCGCTGCGACAAGGCGCGCATTCGCCTCAACCAGCCGGTGCCGCGCCCGGCATCCGAGGCGGGGCGGTCTTCCACATCAACGCCACTTCTTCCGCCGTCAGCCCATAGGCCGCGTTGACCAACTCCGCGACGTGCCGTTCCAGCGCCCGCGCTTCCGCGGCCAGCGTTTGCAGCGGCACGATGCTCCGGCCGTGTTCCTCCCTCAGCCGTTTCAGGTCGGCCACGCTCAGCGGTTTCTTCTTGCCGCGAGCCTTCTTGACCTCGTCCACCAGCACGCCAGGATCGAGGGCCGCCACGTCCTGCAGCTTCTGACTCGCCTTCTCCACGGCGAACTCGACCCGCAACCAGTCCAGCACCGCGCGACGGCCGGCGTGCTGGTCGGCGGTGATGCCGATGAGCCTTCGGACGGCAGATTCTGCTTCTTGACGTTGCTCGGATGTCGGGCGTGGGATTGGGATTTGCTCGGTGTAGATGTTCTTCAGTCGCAAGACTTCGTCCTTGCCATGGGCGACGTTTCGCCAGAGCCACCACCACAACGCGGGCGAGTTGAAAACGGCCAAGACCCAGAAGTCGCTGCATGGCAGCAGAAACGTCGTGTCGTTCACATACATCTGCTGCGTATCCAGACAGAAGCTAGGACGCCAACAGAGGTCGGGATACACGATCTTTGGTTGCTCGAATTGCTGCCAGTAATCGACGGCGTCTTGCAGTTCGTACCACTTGTAGGAACCTGGCTTTCGGCCGGGCCACGCCCCACCGCTCCAGCCCTTGGGCTTCGGTTCAAGTCGGGTGCGGTACTGTTCGAGGTGTCGCTTGATCGCAGGGTATGCTTCGATGGTCATGCCACGCCGGGCGAAGATCAGCCACTCTTCGGACCACGCTGCACCCCAGCGATCCACGTCCTGGCCCCGCAGATACTTTTTCAACAGGTTTCGGGAAGTCGGATCTTCGGAGATTAGCCGGTCCTTTGTTCGAGCATCAACAACGAACGCTTCGTTAAGCCCTGTCTTAATGCCGTAAAGCGGGGCTACACCCGCGAATTCCTGTAAAGCCACTCCCACCCGCCGAATCTTCTCCATCAGCGCCATCACGCCCGGCGGTTCCAGCGTCCAGGCGTCGGCCGCCAGCTTCTCCCGCGGCAGGTCGAATCCCTCGGCCTCGATCTGATTGGACAGGTCGTCGATGCGCAAGGTTTCGCGCGGGATGTCGCAAACACGGGCCGTCGCCGGCGGCGGATCGGCCGTCGGCTTGCGGGCCACGAGGATCGACGGGAACACGTCGGCGTCCTCGAATATCTGCTTGGCGTGGCCGAAGTTCACCACCGATTCCACCCAGGCGGACTCCGCGAAGAACCGGCGCAGGGCCTCGCCGTAGCCGGCTCGCATCCACTTGTTCGTCACGATGAAGCAGAGCCGGCCGCCCGGTTTCAGCAGGTTCATTCCCAGCTCGTAGAAGTAGACGTACAGGTCGGCCGTCCCGTCAAAGGCGCGGTAGTGCGTTTGCAGATAGGGCTTGTATTCGGAAATCCATTCCTGCCGGACATACGGCGGGTTGGCGACCACCACGTCGAAGCCGCCGGCCGCGAACGCCTCCGGGAAGGCGGCCCGCCAGTCGAGGGCGCGCGCGTGGACGGCCGGGCCGGCGATCACGCTGTTGCCGACGCGGATGTTGTGATCCAGGCTCGTCAGCACCTTCCCGGCCTGCGCCGTCTTGATCCACAAGCTCAGCCGGCAAATGTCCACGGCCTCGTCGTTCAGGTCCACGCCGTAGAGGTTGTGCTGGAGGATCTGCCTGTCCACGTCGAATAGCTTCGGGCCGCGCAGTTCGGCAAGGCGGGCCTGGGCCTGCCGGTAGGCGGCGTGCAGCTGCTCGAATGCTTCGATCAGGAACGCGCCGCTCCCGCAAGCCGGATCGACGATGCGCAGGGTCGATAGGTCGTCCTGCCAGCCTTCCCAGAAATCGACCAGCGCCGCCTTCTGCGCCGCTTTCAGGGACGCCGCGTCGTAGGCGTCGGGGCGCTCCAGCGTCTTGCGGACGGCCGCCGTCGCCTCTTCCCACCGTCGGCGGCGGTAGGCCTCGAAGCGCTCCGCCAGGGCCGGCCGCAGCGTGGCGGCCACGATGTAGCGGGTGATGAACGGCGGGATGTAGAACGCGCCTTCCCGCTTCCGCTTCGACGGCGCCGCCTTCGCCTCCTCGGCCGCCGTCCCGCCGGCGATCGCGCTGTGCAGCTGTTCCAAGTCCGTGATGGACTGCTCGAAGATGTGCCCCAGGATTTCCACGTCGATCAGCATGGCCGCGCCGTCGGCCGGCTCGCCGTCCCCGGCCGTCGGGGCGCCGTAGTGGTAGGACGCCAGCTTGTCGAGGGCCTGGCAAACGTCGTCCGGCACGGTCAGCTTGTCCAGCGTCTCATCCGGGGCGAACAGGCCGCCGTTGTACCGCTCGATTTGCAGCTGCGGGCTGCCTTCATCCACGGCGCGGAACAGGCCGCGGAAGTTGTCCCATATCGGCCGCGGGTTGTAGGGGTCGGCGTGGCGGTAGGCCTTGGCGATGGACTCCGGCGGCAACAGACCGCGGTCCTCGCAAAAGGCGATGAACAGCACGCGATCAAGGATGGTCTGCGTGGCGGCGAGAACGCGCGCCGGCGCCACGGCGGAATTGCACTGCCGCAGGCGGTAGAACGTCTTGATGCGGAGGTCCGCATAATCGCGGTAGTAGTCGCGCGTCAGCTCCACGCCGATGCGCCGGGATTCGGCGATCAGGTCGTCCAGGTGACAGCCGCCGGCCGCGGGAACCACGCTGTCCGCCCCCAACAAGAACACGAACCGGCGGAAGGCCGCGTCGTCGATCGCCAGGGCCGCCGTCTCGAAGCGCTCGAAAGTAAACTGATCGTGTCCCTTGTGACCCTTCCTATCGACTTCTTTACGTCGCGCGAGGATTTGTCTCATGCCGCTTTCTTCGTTAGCTCGTCGGGGTTTGCGTTGCGGACCGCGAGCAAGGCCTGGATCTTGATTCGGGCGTCGGCGCCTACCTGGTAGCGGTG
>DATKHW010001042.1:0-4853 GCA_035546275.1 Gemmataceae bacterium | reverse complement strand
CACCGCTACCAGGTAGGCGCCGACGCCCGAATCAAGATCCAGGCCTTGCTCGCGGTCCGCAACGCAAACCCCGACGAGCTAACGAAGAAAGCGGCATGAGACAAATCCTCGCGCGACGTAAAGAAGTCGATAGGAAGGGTCGCAAAGGACCATCGCCATGCGTCTTTCCGTTCGTCTGTCCTGCCTGGCGCTGCTCGTCGTGGCGCCCCTGGCCTGCGCCCCCGCGGGCCCCACACCCGTCCCGGTCTCGGGCCGGATCACGTCCAACAACCGGCCGCTGGCCGACGCCGACGTCGTCTTCATCCCGGCGGAAGGCGGCGAGCCGGGGAAGCCGCTTCTCACGTCGAGCGGCAAGACGGACGGCCAGGGCCGTTACTCCCTCAAATTGGACGACAGCCGTCACGACGGCGCCGCCCCGGGCGATTACAAGGTGCAGATTTCCATCTTCGACCGCGGCGGGGAGGGCCGGCCGCCCCGCGGCCAGCTGATCCCGGCGGCGTACAACCGCAACACGACCCTGAGAATAACGGTGCCCCCCAGCGGCACGACCCAGGCCGACTTCAATCTCCCGGCGCGGCCGTAGTCCTGGACTGCGGGCTTCTCGGCCAAGCGCCTCAAGCCGGAAACAACGGGCCGGGTCGTCGCGGCGGCGCGGGATGCGGCGGCGGGATTGTGACCGCGCGACAGAGAATGATTGCGAGGAGTCGCCAGGTTGGTTATTCTTGGGGCTGCCGGCCGCGCCCGGGCCTGGCTCTATCGCGGCATTTCCGGGTAAGAAAAAGCGGAAAGGGTGAGCGGAATCGGCCGTGGATTTCGCATGGTAGACTGAGGCCCGTTCCGCACTCCTGGTCGTTCCTCAGGAGGCCCCTCATGACCGAAGAAACCATCTTCGCCGCCGCCCTGGAGAAGCACGACCCGGCCGAACGCCGCGCCTACCTCGATCAGGCCTGCGGCGACGATGCGGCCCTGCATGAGCGGGTCGAGGCGCTGCTGCACGCCCACGACCAGGCCGGCGACTTCTTGAAGGCGCCGGCGGCCCCAGGCCCGGCCGCCACCAAAGCCGCCGATGCGGCGGGCTGGCCCCAACCGGCCGCGCCGCAGATCGAGCCGGACGATGAGGAGCCGGACGACGAGCTTGATTTCTTGCAGACGGCGACCAAGCCGGGCACGCTGGGGCGGCTGGGACATTACGAGATCCTCAAAGTTATCGGCAAGGGCGGATTCGGCATCGTCCTGAAGGCGTTCGACGCGCTGCTGCACCGGGTCGTCGCCGTCAAGGTCATGGCACGGCAACTGGCCGCCACGTCGCCGGCCCGCAAGCGCTTCCTGCGCGAGGCCCGCGCCGCCGCCGCCGTCCGCCACGAGAACGTCGTCGCCATTTACAACGTCGAGGAGCAGCCGATCCCCTACCTGGTCATGGAGTTCATCGCCGGGGAAACCCTCCAGCAGAAGCTCGATCGGGTCGGCCCGCTCGACGCCGCGGAGGTGGTGCGCATCGGCCGGCAGATCGCCGAGGGGTTGGCCGAGGCCCACGCCAAGGGGCTGATTCACCGCGACGTGAAACCGGCCAATATCCTCCTGGAGCGCGGCGCCGACCGCGTCAAGATCACCGATTTCGGCCTGGCCCGCGCGGCCGACGACGCCAGCCTGACGCAGAGCGGCGTCGTCGCCGGCACGCCGATGTACATGGCGCCGGAGCAGGCCAAGGGAGAGACGATCGACCAGCGGGCGGACCTGTTCAGCCTGGGCAGCGTGCTGTACGTGATGTGCAGCGGCCGGCCGCCGTTCCGGGCCTCGAGCACCATGGCCGTCCTCATGCGCGTCGCGGAAGAGCCTCCGCGACCGATTCGGGAGATCATTCCGGAGGTTCCCGAATGGCTGTGTGCGCTTATCGCCAAACTGCACGCCAAGAAGCCGCGGGACCGCATGGCATCGGCCCACGAACTGGCCGACCTGCTCGCGCGCTGTCAGCAGGAAATGCAAAAGGGAGACGGCGTCACGGCGCTGCCGCAGCTGACGGCGCCGGCCGCCCCCGACCTGCCGGCGGAAGACTCCGGACCCGCTCCCTCTTCCCCGGCCGCCAAGCCGCGGCTGATCGAGAAGCCGCGCCGCCGTTGGCTCGCGCCGGCGGCCGCAACGGTTCTCATTGCGTCGCTGCTGCTGTTGGTTTCCGTGCTTGCGTTCATGCTGCGGCCGTCACACGGGGAGCCGCCGGTCGATCCCAAGGCCCCGGTCGTCTTCCCGGTGAAGGCGAATGCGCTCTGGCAGGACACGGGCGTGGACGTCGTTGAGGGCGAGGCCGTCGTCCTCTCTCCGCAAGGGATGTGGCGCAAGGGGGAGCAGAGCTGCTCGGCCGTGGGCCTGGACCAAGCGCCGCGCGACTGGGCCGTTCGCCCCGAGATGCCGTTGCTGTGCCTGCTGGCGCGAATCGGCGAAGACCCGTCAACGTACTCCGTCCGGCAGCGGGAAGTCTTCAAACCCACGCACAGCGGCCGGCTGTTCGTGCAAGCCAACGACGTCGACCTCGAAGAGAACAGCGACAGCCTGCAACTGACGATCACGGGCGGCATGCGTCTCGGCGACGCCGCTCCGCCGCCGCAGCTGCTGCCCGTCCAGGCCGCCGAGCGGGACTGGAAGCCGTTGCTGGCTCGCAGCAACGATTCCGGGGCCAACCAGGAGCGGGTGCGGGACGCCGTGTTCGCTTACTGTCAGAAATACGCAGGCACGCCCCACGCGTTTCGGGCGGGCCAGCTGCTGCTGAAGCTGCCGCCGCTGGTCAACAGCGTCGGCATGAAGCTGGCCCCGATCCCGCCCGGCCGGTTTGTCATGGGCTCGCCGCACAGCGAGGACCCGGAGCGGGCGCCCTGTGAAGGCCCTCAGCACGAGGTGGTTGTAACCCGGCCGTTTTACCTGTGCGTCTGCGATGTGACAGTCGATCAGTTCGGGCAGTTCGTGAAAGAGACCGGTTACCGAACCGAGGCGGAGAAGCGCGGCGGCGCCATACGCCTCGTTGGGGGCGATTGGCAAGTGGACCCTCAAGCCAGCTGGCGCAACCCGGGCTTCGAGCAAAACGGCGATCATCCCGTCGTCTGCGTCGCCTGGACCGACGCCATGGCGTTTTGCGCCTGGCTGAGCAAGAAGGACGGCAGAAAGTACGGTCTGCCGACAGAAGCCCAGTGGGAATACGCGTGCCGCGCCGGATCAGGGACGAAGTTCTATTTCGGGGACGACGAGCAAGAATTGGATCAATATGCCTGGTACGGCGCGAACTCACAGGAGCACACGCACCCCGTCGGTCAGAAGAAGCCCAACGCCTGGGGTCTTTACGACATGCACGGGAACGTCTTCCAGTGGACCGCCGACTGGTTTGCAGAGGACTATTACCAGCACAGCCCCAAAGAGGATCCCCCCGGTCCCAGCACGGGCGGCTGGCGCCTGATGCGGGGCGGCGGCTGGTATGACAGACCGGTGTGCTGCCGCGACGCCTGGCGCCTCGGCGGTCCTCCCCCCTGGGACTGCAATGCACACGTCGGATTTCGCGTCGTCCTTTTACCGTAGACGCCCTCGGCATCTCCCCGCTGCCGCCGATCGGCGCCGGAGCTGCGGCCGGGCCTGGTTGTATCGCGACATTTCTGGCAGACAAAAAGCGGAATAGCTTGAGCGGAATCGGCCGCGGATTTCGCATGGTGAATTGAAGTCCCTTCCGCGCTCCGGGAGGGTACGACCTAATGGCGTTAGCGCCGCCTGTGTCGCGCGCAGGCTGGCCCCTTTTTTCGCTCCCTGGCCATAACTGGCTAGGGGCCGCCGACCGAGCAGACCCGGCTCTCTTCTCGAAGGAACTGAATCTCGGCGCCGCCGCCCGAGCGCCCGTGCGCGCCGGGGATGAACATTGGGAACGGCAGAAGAAGCTCATTACCCAGGGCGCCGCGGCGCCCGCACCCGAGTCGAGCCTTCGCTCCGGAGATCTGCACCATGCTTTGCCAGCGCACCAGCCGCCGCAAGACGGCGACAAAGAAGGTCCGTATCACAACTGCCCGTCCCCGCCTGGAATTGCTCGAAGATCGCTGCCTCCTCAGCGCGACCCCACTAACCTTCGCCCCTGTCAACCCACTCGGCTCCCTCGTCTATGAAGGCAGCGTCTCCAACGCTTTCATTTCGCCGGGAACGACGGACAGCTATACGTTCACCATCAACGCCGGCCAGACGCTGGCGGCCGTCGTCACGCCGCAAAGCGCGGGCTTGCAGCCGAGCTTCCAGATCCTGAATTCCTCCAACCAGGTGGTCGGCGGCGGCACGGCCTCAGCGGCAGGCTCGGCGGCGTTGCAGCAGGTCATCTCCGCGGCCGGCGGTGCGTACACCGTCAACGTCGCCGGAGCGTCGAACACCACCGGCATGTACACCATCCAGGTCTACCTCAACGCCGCCATCGACAGCGGCGACAACGGCGGCGCGAGCAACAACACGCTGGCGACGGCCCAGGATTTGACCGACTCCCTGGAGACCCTCAGCAACGGCATCGGCTCGGCCACGCGGGCCGACGTGGTCGGCAGCGTCGGCAACGGGGCGGTCATTATCAACGCCGCCGACGCCGGATCGTACGACGAAACGGGGTTCCACGACTCCGCCAGCAAGCAGTACATCAGCGGCCTGCTTAGCACCCCTCCATCTTTCACCACGTACAACGACTACTTCGTCTTCGACCTGAGCGGCGTGGCGGCGGGCACGGTGATCAACGGCGCGGAGCTGGTACTCGCCAACCAAGGCTCGGCCAGCCCCAACTCATCGGACACCTGGACGGTCTACGACGTCTCGACGCCCATCGCCGCGCTGGAGGCGAGCAATTCCGGGCGAAC
>DATKHW010001041.1:0-9205 GCA_035546275.1 Gemmataceae bacterium | reverse complement strand
TCGGCGAGGAAGTCGCCGGCCAACTCCTTGATCTCGCGGCGGTAGACGATCGGGCCGATCAGCGCGTCGAGCATCCCTTCCTGACCGTCGGTGCGCTCCGGCGTCGCCGTCAGACCGAGCCGGTAGGGGGCGATGCTGCCGGACGCGGCTTGTAGATACGTCGGCCCCGGCAGGTGGTGGCACTCGTCGAAGACGATCAGGCCGAAGCGGTTTCCCCACCTTTCCAGATGGATGTAGGCGGAATCGTAGGTGGTGACGGTGAGCGGTTGATATTCATGGTTGCCGCCGCCGACCGCCCCGATGGGCACGTCGAAAGCGAGGGCCAGCTCGCCGTACCACTGGTTGAGCAGGTCGATGGTCGGCGTGACCACGAGCGTCGGCCGGCCGACTTTGTTAATGGCAAGGATGGCGAGAAAGGTCTTGCCCGTGCCGGTCGGCAGGACGACGACGCCCCGGCCGCCGGCGTTCCACCAGGTTTGCAGCGCTTCGGTCTGGTGGGGAAACGGATCGCGGCTGGTGCGCAGCGGCCAGGGCGTCGGCTGATAGGCGCGGGCGGCGTCGGTGTAGGGAATCTTCTCGCGCCGCAGGTGTTCGACGAGGGCGCGGTAATGAATGGCCTCGGCTCGGCGAACGCCGGTGCGCTCGTCGAGCCGGCAGTACGGCAGGGCGGCCAGCTGGTCAGGGTCCGGCCCGGTCACGACGAGCGTGCCGCCGTCGAAGGCGAGGTGGATGGTTGCTGCGTCCATCCCGCCATTCTACGGCCGGGGAACGACTCCGTATAATGCCGCCGCGGATGTTTGGGAGCGAGGGCGGAGGGGCGCGCGAGCCAATACGATCGCAGGTCGAAAGACGAGGCGGAGAGGCTGTACGAGGCCATCGCCGACAAGAGGCACGGGGTGATGCCATGGATCAAGCGGTACTGGTAAACGAGCAGGTCCAGGACGGGCGGCAGGTCCTGGAGCGGCTGAGCGCGGAGGGCGTCCCCGTAACGGCGGCCGCCTGGGTAAAGGAGAGCGAAGGCGGCCCTTGGTACTTCTACATCGTCACGCCGCTCGTGCCTGCTGACGGCGCCAGGACGGCGGCCTACCGCCGCATAGGCCCGCTGATTCGCGGGATGCCCCAACCGTGCTGGGTCAATCCGATGGAGTTTAAGGTGGCGGCGCCGGACAGCGACGTGGGCAAGGCCATCCGCGAGGTCGCCGGCCGTCGCCCCGGACCGATCCCCATGCCCTACGGCAGCATCCGGCTCGGCGGGCTGAGCATCGACGGGGCGTATGTCTACCCGCCGGTTGCGGCTCCAGTCGCTCCTTAAGGCGATCCGAAGCGATGGATTATGGGGCGCGGCCGGAGGCAGCTGAATGGGTAAAGGAATCCGGAGAACGGCTTGCGGTCCGCTGCAAGGCCCGAAAGCAGATCTGACACGGGATATTCCCCGCCTCGCGCTCCGTCCGTGGCCCCATTCACCAGAACCGGCTACAATAGGGACCGCCCCGCTACGGAGGTGCAGCCCATGTCGATCACGATTGCCGGCGTCGTCCGAAACGGCGTCGTCGTTCCCGGGACGCCGCTGCCCGAGGGGGCGGAAGTCGAAATCCGTCTGAGCGAGGCGCCGGCCGCCGTTCCGGCGGCCCATCCGACGCCGGCCGAGCTGCGGAAGCTGCCGCGTGAGCAACGGCAGGCCATCCTGGCGGCGGCGGCGCAACGGGCGGAGGAGGACTACCGCTCGGACAAGGATTTGACCGGCTTCGAGGCGTTCAGCGAGGAAGAACTGAATGACGACGAACCCGATTCCGATTAGGGGCGAAGTGTGGCGGGTCCGGTTCGACCCGGCCGAAGGCGACGAGATCAAGAAGGTCCGGACGGCCGTGGTCGTGAGTGAGGACGCCGTCGGCCGGCTGAGGCTGAAGATCGTCGTCCCGATCACGGAGTGGAAACCGCGATATGCGAGCTACCCGTGGTTCGTGCGCCTCGCTCCGGCGCCGACGAATGGCCTGACGAAGGAATCCGGCGCCGAAAAGGGACGTTCTACGTTTATGTGTCAGCGGACCGTAAAAATAGGATGCCGCCTTTTCCGCGCCTCAAAATCCCGTCTTGCAGGCGGCTTCAGCTTTTCGACAATAGGAGAAGATCGAGACCCTTGAATTGCTTGAACGCCTTGTCCGTGGTCACCAGCTCATGTTCGCCCGCCAGGGCGAACGCCGCGAGATAGGCGTCCATCCAGAGTTTGGGTGAGGCCATGGATCCCGCGGCCAACTTCTTCCAGTGCCGCTCCAAACCGCTCGGCTCCTCCACCCAGGCGATGCGCGCATCGGCGAGGAAGCCCTCGTAAACGGACCAGGCTGCATTGTTGCTCAACGGTGGAATGCCATAGGGGGCCGACACGGCGCTGGTGGTCAGCAGCCGCAGAAAGGATTGCTGGGTGGCGCGGCAAAAGAGGGCCTCTCGCGGCGCCCGTCCCGCCAGCCACGCTCGCGCGGCGGCATGAAACGCGTGTTTGGAAAGCGCCAGCGCCAGCCAGACGTTGCTATCGGCCAGCGGCATGATGCCAACCCGCTTCCTGGGCCAGGAGGAGGTCGGCCACGCGCTCCGGCGTTATCTCGTCTTGCGGCGAAGCGGCTTGTTTGCACTCGATGAGCGGCAAGCCCGTTTTTTTGTCCTTGGCGATCACGGGCGCCTCGGCGGCAGGCGCCGCGTCCGCGGCCAGACCTTTGCGGAGCAAATCGGCCACCGCGTCCTTGAGCTTGCGCCCGTCGCGCAGGGCGCGGAGTTTCACCTGCTTCACCAGCGCATCGGGGAGATCGAGGGTTGTCTTCATGCAGCCATTTTGCTGGTTTCCCAGCTTTCCGTCAAGAGTCGTCCCCCAGCGGTTTGGACGACGAATCGAGGGCGAGCATGGCCGCCAATTCCCATCGAAGGCGACTCCTGGGGGAGGCGTCGCCCGACCCATTGCCTCAGCCGATCCGGGCCGGCCGTTCGGCTTCGTCCGGTACAACGTCTCCGCAGGCGGCCCCAACGGCTGAGATTTAGCCTTCGCCGCGCGGCGGCACGGTCGGCGTCCACCACGGCGAGACCGATGGAAGGGAACAGTGTGCCACGAACACAATTTATAGGTTGGCGAGTGAAAAAGGTTCCTGACACCTTTTCCGGCCTCCCTGACGAAGTTCACCCATTCTTTTTCCGCGTCATCTCACCCTTCTCATCGACAAGGAATCCCGCGTCGGGAAATTCTTCTCTGACTACTCTTAGTATTGTTGCCGCCTTCTCGGCCTCCCTTTTCACATCTACTATTAGATGTACTTGCGTCGAGCTTCCGTACAAGCTGCGCAGCCGAGCGACTCCCTTCGTGTGCGCAAGGAGTCCCACCAGTTCGCCCATTGTCGCGTGCGGACTGTTGTAAAGCGTCTCGATTGTCTGTGGGATGTCCCTGGGAGCCATTGTTGCATCCTTCTCCGCCGTTGATGCGGGTGTGCCACTGCGTCATCGGGGGGAATGCGACCAAAGCCGCCTTCCTTCCCATTCACGCTAACTTGACTGCATAGGGGAGTCAAGCTGAGTTAGGATGCATCCGTACACGCCTGTACTTTCAGTACTGGGCCGAACTCGGTGCAACCGCGAACAGCACCTATCATCCCCGTGGCAGCCTGACTCAGTCCAGGAGGAGGCAGACCCGCAGACCGATAAGGTTGTCGCGGTACGCAGGCGGGAACCTGCTGCGGCATGCCGAGCGGCAGTTCCTGGGATTGTAGCGCCACGAACCACCACGGACGACGCGGGTTTCGCCCTGAATTAAACCTTTAGGATCGTTTATACTCCCTTTTTCGTATTCGCCGTACCAGTCGGCGCACCACTCCCAGACGTTTCCGTGCATGTCATACAAGCCCCAGTCGTTAGGCGGGAAGCTGCCGACGAGCGTGGTCTTCCTGCGGTACACGCCCTTCTTGCCCTTACCGTAGGTGTAGTTGCCGTCGTAGTTAGCCTGGGCCGTGGCGGGGGTGGTGCCGAAGTGGAACGGCGTCGTCGTGCCGGCCCGGCAGGCATATTCCCATTCTGCCTCAGTCGGCAGACGGTATTTCTTGCCGTCCTTTTCGCTTAG
Source organism: Gemmataceae bacterium (assembly GCA_035546275.1). GTDB lineage: Bacteria > Planctomycetota > Planctomycetia > Gemmatales > Gemmataceae > UBA4732. The sequence continues at coordinate 5,112 of DATKHW010001041.1, read as the reverse complement.
CGCCGCGCAGAAGGCCACGGCGTCGTCCCAGGAAATCTGCTCCACCGGCAAGTAGTCGCCCTTGAAATGGCTGGGGTTGCTGCCCATGACCGCCTGCCACTGGGCCTGCGTCACTTGGTGGATGCCGAGGTGAAAGCCCTTCGTCAGCGTTACCTCGTGCTGGGTTTCATCGGCTCCTTGGTAGCCTTCGCGCTCCGCCTCCTTTTTCGGACTGCCCATGAGGAAGGCCCCGGGCGGAATCCAGACGAATTTCATGCCGAGCGAATTGGTATAGACATCCCCCGGCTTTCGCTGCGGAGGCGGACCCTGTTGCCCCAAACGTCCGGCCTCTTCCCTCTCGAGACTGCATTCGGCGAGGACGACCAGCACCGGCTCGAAACCCCTTGGCCGCTGCCGGGGGTCGGGGTCCAAGCAGCATTCGAGCAGATCGGCCAACCGCCGCGGCAAGCTGTCCCATTGCTTGCGCCGCGGTTCGGTAGCCGTGAACATCGCGTAGCAGCAGGTCCGCGCGAAGGCGTAGGCGTCGGAATACGGCCCCGGCAGAACCCCCGGCACCTTGCCCAGTTGCTCGGGCGGGGCGTAGTCCAGGGTTCCCGCCACGCTCGAATCCAGCATACTTTTCTGCGTCGCCCCGGTCCTGACCCTGCTTGTCTCAAGCGTCTGCTGCCGCAGGGCCAGGCCGAAGTCGATGATTTTCGCCCTCCAGAGATCTCCCTCCTTGCGCACCAGCAGGTTAGCCGGCTTCAGGTCGCGGTGCAGCACCCCCTGGGCGTGGGCCGCCTTCATGCCTTCCGCCACCTGGACGGCCAGCGCGAGTAGTTGTTCCAGGCCCAGCGGACCCCGCTCCTCTACGAACTGCTGCAACGTGCCGCCGGGGAAGTAGTCCATAACCAGATAAGGCCGGGCCTTGTCGGCCGGGTTGGCGTACTCGCAGTCGCGCACGCCGATGATGGCCGGGTGCGACAGCCGGCGGAGGATTCTCGCCTCGCCGAACACATCATCCACGCCGCGTTCCAGGTCCGCAGCGTGAAGCGCCTTGACCACCACCTCCTCGTCGAAGTTGCGGTCATGGCAGAGAATGGCCGTGCCGAAACCGCCCGCCCCGAGAATGCGTTTCGGTTCGTAGCGGTGCAGGGGGAATGGGGCGAACCGCTGCGGATCATGCGAAGCCGCCTCGCGCAGGGCTGCCAGGGCGGCGTCCCATTTCTTTTCCTCCAGGGCCGCCCGGTAAGCGTTGTAGGACGCTTCGGCCTTGTCCGACGGGTCGCCGACGACCTGGACGACCTCGGTGAAGGTTTGCCGCGCCTCCGCGAAGTCGCCGGCGCCGACCTGTAACTTTCCTAACCCGTTGAGCAGGGCCGGTGCCTTGCGTTGCTCCTCGGCCGGCAGGCGGCGGAACCGTTCCAGCAACGCCTTCACTGCCCGCCGCTCGTCCTCGCCGCGGATGGAACAACTGTTGGCCGGACGCACCTCGCCCCGCGTCATGCCGACCTGGCCGAGGTGCAACAGCACCTGCTCCAACAGGGAGCGGATTTCCCCGGCGTCGGCCAGGTGCAGGCACCCCAGCCGCTGCAACTCGGCCTGCATGTCCAGCACCGCCCCGTGCGTCTCGACCGCGACGGCGTGCGTCTCCTCAACCGCCGCCTCGATCCGCCCCAACTGCTCGAAAAGGGCGTCGAACTGCCCGCCGAGCGCGGCCAGCGCCTTGCCCACCTCGCCGAACGCCTTCGCCTGTGAGGCCGACAGCTGCCGCAGGCCGTCGAAGAAGAGGCCGTGGGCCAGCTCGTCGTCGGTCTCGACCTCGCGGCGGAAGAAGTAGCAGAAGGCCGCGGCCAGGAGCGGCGGCCCGGACGGCGTCGGCGTGCGCAGCAGCCGCGATAGGTTCGGGTAGGCGCCGGCCAGGGCGTCGGCGACCCCGTCCACCGCCCGCCGGGACTCCTCGATCAGCCCCTGCGGGTCGGTGTGCCGTTTGAAGCCGGCCGCCTGGCGGGCGATGTCCGCCGCCGATCCACCGGACGCGGACAGCAGCCCCGACTTGCGGAGCCGCTTCAGCTCGTCGAGGCAAGCCTGGCGGAACTCGGCGGGCGTCCCGTCGAAGGAGACGGCGTCGCTCTTCACGAAGACTTGCACTTGCTCGCGGACGCCCTTGTCGTCGCCGGAGGCGAAGAAGACCTTGATGCGATCCACGAGGCCGTCGCCGGCCAGGGCGACGCCGAGGGCTTGCCACGCCCGGTTATGGGCGTTTTCCAGCGCCTTGGGCAGCTTCCGGCTATGGTCGCGGAAACGCCGCTCCACGACGCCGACGACCTGGGCCACGTCATCGGCGCAATCGCCGATCACCTGACGCAGACCGAAAGCGATGAGTTGGGTGATAAAAGACACGGGCGGCGCCTCCGCAGCGCAGGAAGGAGACTCCCCCTGACTGTAAGGCGGCGGAGAGCGGAACGCAAGTCGGCCGGCCGTGGCAAGCGGGATCTGTTCATTTTGGGCGAAAAACGGCGTCCGTTCCTTTTGAGATGCAAAAAGGAGCGGACGCCGTTTTCTCGCATCAGGGCTTGACGAGCAGGCAGCGCTTTTCTTCCGGGCTGAGCGGCCCGTCGGAGACGGCGATCTCGAAGACGGTTTTGGGGATTTCCTTGCCTTTCCAGCAGTAATACTGCACGTCGTTGGCGGCGACCTTGTGGCCGAAGCCCGAGCCGGCGAACCCGTCCCATCCCTCGTCCATGACGGCGATCATGCCGTTGGGCGCCGGGAACTTGTGGCGCGGGTTCTGGACGATGCCGAGATGCCGGCCTTTCCACTCGTCCTTGGCCGTGCCGTTCCACCAGTACGTGTCGTCGGCGCTGCCCACCGTGCCGTTTTGCAGCTGGTCGGGGGTCAGCGGCAGGATCAGCGCCTCGCGGGTGTCCATGCGGCGCAGACGCAGGTATTGGAAGCTGTCCGGTGCGTCCTGCAGCGAAATGGCGATCTGCTCCCCCTTGGAATTCTTTGCATCCTTGTCCCACAGCGAGGGATTGTCCGAACGAAACAGAATGGTCCACTTCGCCGGCGCCGGCGCCGGGTCCGGCTTGTCGGCGGGCGGCTCGGCCCACGCCAGGCCGACGAAGGACAAGACAATCAGGCCTGCGACTCGCTTCGCATGGAACATAGCGGTTGCCTCATTGAGCGCGGAGGATCTGCATTGTTGACGCAAGAAACTCTGTTATGTATTCGGGGGTTTGTCAAAAGAAGCGGCAGGTCGTCGCAGAGCATGATCGGCTAAACGCCAGGCCGGGAGGGCGGCAATCGCGCAGCCGGTCCGTTGCATGGGGCTGGTTCGGCGCGGACGTCACAGGCTGCTGAGAAACGACTCGACCGCATTCTTGGCCTCGGCCAGCCCAGCGCCGGTTTCTTCGCGATAGACCTTGATCGCTTCGATTTTCCGAGCGGGGTCGCCGGCCAGTTGCTTGACGCGATCCGACAGCGGCTGTAGGGGTTGGCGGTTCATCGGCTGATCCGGGTCGATGCCGCGTTCGATCTTCGCCATTCGCTCCCGGTGGGCGAACCAAGCGTTCAGGCTGTAATAGGCGGCCACTGCGATGGCAATGGTCGCAAACATCGCACAAACCGCCCATGCTTCCATTCCTTGAGTCGGCATCCCAATCGCCTCCCGTCGCCGAAAAGAGATGCTTCTGCGCCGCGACTGATAATCGTACCCATTTCCTCCTGCCCCGCAAGCAAATTCGAGCCAAGGGGCAGCCCGACCTCATGGATCGTCTGTCAACCCGTTTGTCGCCAGAAATTCCGCCGCCCAGCGATAATGATCGAGCAGCCCCGCCGTCGGCCGACCCAGGATGTGGTACGCCACGAACAGCGCCTCCACCGACGCCAGGCCGTTGTCGGGGTCGGTGCCCTGCTTCGACGACCGGGGATAGGCCGTGCGCCAGCCGCTCAGCGACCGCGGCGGCACGTCGGCGAAGTCGCGCGTCATCGACGCCGCCCAGCGCCAGCTGCCGTCCAGCAAGAGCAGGCCCGACGCCGCATCGGCCGCGGTCAGCGGCGGACCGTCGGCCGACAGCCGGATGTAACCGTCCAGCGGCGGGCGCTGCCGAACCGGGTACGACAGGAACAGCAGGTCCGGCCGACCGCGCAACGGCAGGATCGAGCATTTGCGCGGGTTCTCGTGGGAATGGCGGACGATCACGGTCGGCGGATAAACCAGGCTCATGCCGGCGGACCTGCGGTTGCTTGAAAGCGATTGGGCACGGGTCTAGTATAACAATGTACCGTGGAGTCGCCCTATTACGGAGGAGGGGACCGTCATGCACGTCGAACTCAAATACTGCTCCATGTGAAACTACGAGCCGCAGGCCGTCAGTTTGACGACCAAGTTGCTCACCACCTTCAAACAGCAAATCCAGGATCTCAAGCTGATCCCGGCCAGCGGCGGCTGCTTCGAGCTGAGCGTTAACGGCGAGCTGATCTACTCGAAGCTGGAGGCCGGCAAGTTCCCCGACGAAAAGGCGATGATCGACGCCGTCGGCGGCCGCCTCAAGAAGAAACGCTGACAGCCCGTCCGCGACCGGCGCAAGAACCCGGCCCTTCCGCATTCCCCGACCGAGCAACCAAGGCGGGGCGGCGGCGGGCCGGCGTGAAAGCCCGCCGCCCTCGCCATAACCGAGGGTGAACTCCCATGCGGAATGCGACAGGTTGGCGCGGCGTCGTGGCAGCGGCGGCGGCTCTGCTGGCATTGGCGAGTTTCGGCCGGACGGCGACGGCGGCCGACGACGTGAACCTGACCGGCAAATGGACGTGCAGCGACGGCGGGACGTATTTCATCCGGCAAGTCGGCCGGGACGTCTACTGGCTGGGGCAGAGCGGCAACGGCGGCCAGGACTGAACCAACGTCCTGCACGGCAGCATCCGCGGCCGCGACATCGAAGGCGACTGGGCCGACGTGCCGGCCGCTCCGTCGATGGGATCGGGTACATTGCACCTGCGTCTGGTGATCCGCGACGGTCAAGTGGTGGAGATTCGGAAGACGCGGCAGGTCGGCGACGACTTCGGCGGCGAAGTCTGGACGCGGGCGGAGTGAGGACAGAATCTCGGGTCGGCGTTCACGAACGCCGACCC
>DATKHW010001040.1:0-7129 GCA_035546275.1 Gemmataceae bacterium | reverse complement strand
GAGAGGGGAGAAAGAAACCGGACTTACTCCACCGGAACGTGTATCGGATGCAGCCGGCGCCTCGATGCGGCCGCCCTCCGTCTTCGGCCCCAGGCGGCGGACGCACTCGCCGTCCCACTTGCAGGCGTCGCAATACACCGGGTCGCCCGGCGCCTTCAGCCCCTGGCCGGCCCGCTCATCGTAGCGCACCCACTCGCCCATCGAGGCCAGCAGGTTGAATACCTTGCCGCGCTCCGCCCAGACATCCTCCCACTTTTTCTCCACCATTTGCCGGCTCGGATGGAGATAAAGCACGCCGACGTCCGCCTCGGTCTGGTACTGATGGTGATGCAGCAGAGCGTAGACGCACACCTGAAACAGGTCGTTGCCCGGCGCATCGGCCGGCGTGAGCTTGTAATCGAGGATGCGGCGGCGGCCGCTGCGCCAGTCGTGGAAGACGTAATCGAGGACGCCGACGACGCGGACCGGCTCGCCGCCCGGCCCGACGGGCAGCTCGGCGTCCACGCGGCGGCGGCGGTCGCCGAACAGCTCGTCGAGAACGTCGTCGATCGGGCGGCCCAGCTTGCGGGCGAAGACGAGAATGTCGGCCAGCTCGCCGGCGTAGACGCGGAGGGCGGCCAGGAAGGCCTGCTGCTGCGGCCCGGTCTTCTCGAAGAGGGCGTCGCGGTTGAGGCATTTCCAGTAGATGTGATTGACCAGCTCCTGCCGGACGGCGTCCGGCCCGTCGGCGGCGGCGAGCAGCGCGCGCACGGCCGGGTCGGCCGCCGCCTCGCCGTTGAATTTCTCGACGGCGGCGTGGAAGAGCGAGCCGCACGCGGTGGTTTCGGCGCCGGCGCCCGACTTCCAGATGCGCGTGACGGCCGGTGCCTTCAGCCCCTGCCGTCGGGTCTGCTCGGCGTCGAAGTAGAGGATGCGCGGACAGGAGGCGGCGACGCGAACCTGGGTGACGCTGAAGCGAGCGAGCGGCATGGCGCCTACCTCTTCCGGGGCAGGACGAAGAACTCGTCGTTTTCGATGGGCGTGACGTGGACGTGGCCGGCGCGGTGGAGGTCGCCGGCCGCCTGCGCCAGCAGCGCCTTCAGCGCCGGCGGATCGAGCGGCGGGCGCTTCGTCGCGGCCAGGTATTCCCGGTACTTGGCCCTCAGCTCCTGGCTGGACGCGCCGGGCATGAGGGCGAGCTGGGCCATGATGAACTCCTGCGCGTCATTTTTCTGCGGCGACGGAGCGGGCGGGGGCGGTGTTATGATCGGCGGGGCGGCCGGGACGGGCTCCGCATTCAGCAGCGATCCCAGCAGCACATGCTTCACGTACCGGTCTTGGCGATGATGCGACGCGATGACTTCCGCTTCCGTCAGGCGGCGGCTCGCGCCGTCGGGCAGGTCGATTTCCACGTCGCCGGACAGGGCCATGCCGCTCGTCGCCTTCAGGGCGTCGAGGTCCGCGTACCGGTCGAAGGTCAGGTCGATGCGCTGGAAACGCTCCCCGTAATTGCGCTTCAATTGATCCAGATACTCGCTTCCCTTCTTCGCCAGCCGCAGCGGCCGGCGCTGGTCCGTGACGAGCAGCAGGCGCTCGGTCGGTCGGCGCTCCTCGACGACGCGGCGCAGCGCCCAGACGGCGCTGGCAGCATCGCTGTTCGCCAGGATCAGCACGCCGATGGTCGTTTCCTTGCCGCCGCCCTGCCGGACGACGAGATGGTAGGTCGCCTGCTGGCGGCCCTTCGGCGCCACTGGCCGTTGCACCTCGGTTAGCGCGTAGGGACGCGGGGACTGGAGACACTGACGCAGCAGGGCGTAAACCAAGCCCGCCAGGTTGTCGGCGTCCGGCGGCAGCGTCGGCGGGTCGAGCTGGCGCTGACGTTTCTGCTCTTCCAGCTTGGCCGCGACCTTGCGGTCGATGACGTCTTCAAGCGGTTCGGCCGGCCGCTGCGAAGGCGGCTTTTTCCCATCCGGTTTGGGCGTCCGCGTCTTGCCCCATTCCGCCAGCCATCGGGGTCCGCCCAGTTCCCGCAAGGCCCGCTGCGCCGCGCCCCAACCGTCGTATGCCTGACGAATCACGTCCCTCGGCCGAAGTTCAACTTTGTCCTTGAGAGCTTCATCAAACCAGGCGACGCCTAGAGGAAAGAGGTGATCCTGCTGAACGCGCTTCTTCACCGGCTCAAGCTCCAAAAACGGCGTCAGGAAATGATCCAGCCGCGTCTCCACGATCTGGCGCGCTTCGTGGGGGGTGACGCGGGGCAGCTGGATTTCGAATTGCGCCAGGCGATCCCAGGCGGCCGCGTGGATCATCCCCTCGGTCCTCCAGCGCAGCAGCGTTTCGTAAACGCCGCACGTCACGACCAGCAGATTCGGGGCGCCGTCGATGAGCGCCTGGAGAAATCGCGCCTGCGCCTGCATTTGCTCCGGCGAAATGTTTTCGACCTGGTCGAAGCACAGCAGCAGCGGCCGCCGGGCGAACAGCGCCATCTGGCTCAGCGCCACGAACACCAGCTTGATCTGCTGATCGTCCGCCAGGGCCGTGCCCTCTTCGCGGTGCGGCCCCGGCGGCAGACCGAGCCGAACGGCCTCGTCGGCGTCGACCGAATCGCCGCTCAGCCAGCGCACCGCCAGCGCCGCCAGGCCGTCGTCCGTCTCGGCGGCAGCCGACGACGCCGAGCGCAGAAAGCGAAACAGCACGTCGTAGGTCGTCCGATCGACGAAGGCCGGCTGAGCCGGGGCCTGCGCCGCCAGGCGGTCCAGCAACGCGGCATAGGCCTGCGCCGGTTCGACGGTCCGGGCGCTCTCGCGCAGGGCCGTCTCCACCGCGGCTTCAACGAGACGGTAGAGCGGCGTCTGGTGGAACAGGTCCTGGCGCCCCTGCGTCAGGATGCTGACGGTCACGCGCAGGAGGGAGCGCGGCAAATGCTCCGGCCCCGGTTGCATATTTTGCAGATAGACGAAGCAGGCATTGTCGTCTTGGTGCGCCCAGCGGGCCAGGCGCGACAGCAGATGGCTCTTGCCGACGCCGGCCTCGCCCCACAGGACGGCCCCGACGCCAGTGTGCTGGTCGCGCGCCGTTTGGGCCAGGTCCAGCAGCCGGCGGAACGGCCCCTGGTGGACCCTCTCGGCGTCCAGCTCGCCGGCCAGCGCGGGCTGCACGACGCGGTCGATTACGAACGGGTTGGTCAGCCTGACGTGGTCGAGGAATTGCTGCAGCGTCAGCGGTTGCGGCGGGGTCGTCATGGCGCGCGTCGCGGCGAGGGCGGTCATGGGTTTTTCCTGGAAACGTAGAGCAGAAGCGATCCATCCTCGACGATTCCGGCCTGCCGTTGCTCCGGCGAGAGGCCGTCCCGTCCCTCCGCCCCGCTGAGGGTATAGCGGCCGGCGACGCGCAGCTTGCGCAGCTCTGCGTTGAAGGCGTCCGCCGCCATCGGCAGCGCCCGCCGCAGATCGACGAAGCTGACGAAGTTGTGGTTGCCCTTCTCTCGGTTGAGGCGCTGGAAAGCGTCGTCGAACGCCGCCGCGAAGTCGGCGGGCGGCTCCGCCGGCGGCGGATGTGGTATGAGCGCAGGGGGCGCGACCTTGGCGTCAGACGGCTGGATGGTGTGGATATTTTTGAGGTAAAACAGGAGCTTTTTCTTGCCGAACCACAGCCAACCAATCGCAGGCGGTAGGAGACCCGCAGCGGCCCACCGGTCTACGGCGTCGCGCAGTGCCCCCAAGTGCGGGGACTTCTTATTGGGCAACAGCTTGTCGACTACTACGGCGTCGTTGGTATCCTTGAGATGTTTCCCCATCAACGGCTCTAGCAGGGCGGGGTTTGAAAAGAGCAGGTCGCGATCATCGAGAAACGCGATTGGTACGTCGCCGTTCTTCGCGTCCAGAAGCAGCACCTTTTCCTTTACACCGGGCTGTCCAAGCGCCGTGAGGACCAGCTTTGAACCTGCTTTCGGCGCAGTCAGCTGCACGAGGCGCTTGAGCGGCAGCGGATAAGAATTGCCGCCTAAACGGCGCTGCGCGTCCAGCACGTGCAGGAGTTTCTCCGCCAGGACTTCCGCAGGATCCCTGGGTGGGAACTTTTTCAGATAGAGTAGCGGCTTTTTCTTTTCGAGGCGACCGCCGATAGCTTCGGGGAGCGCGTTTTCTCGGACCTGCCGCGTGACAATTTCCACGAAGGGCTTCTGGACCTTGCCGTTCTCGACGAATTTCTTGACGTCTGTCAGAGCGCGGAGCGGATCATCGGGCGTGCAGAGCGGTTCCAGCGCCGCTTTCAGCAGTCGCGGGTCGCCGGCCAGCTGCTCGACATCGCCTTTGACAGCTACCAGACCGCCGGGATCTTTCGTCTTGCTGCTCGTCAGAACCGCCCCATCCTTGAACGGCTTCTTGCCGACCGCCTCCTTAACCTGTTCCATCGGCGCCGACGGATCGGCCAATTCGGCGAGACGTTGCAGCGTCAGCGGATACGCATCCCCACCCAGAGCGCGCTGCGCTTCCAGCACCGCCAGCAGCCTTTCGCTTAGCGGGTCGGCCGCATTCCGCTTTCGCGCCATCGTCCGAGTTCTCCGAGGCGAAATTCGCGGAGTCGTTGGGTCTCAGCATAGCGGAACAATAGGACGCTTGCACACAAAATCCGCCGCCGATTCGGTTCCTTAACCGCCTGTTCTCTCGTCCGTAGAATTCCTGCATTACACGGCAGGAATCGGGGGCGATCAATGACGGAGAAAACGAGTAACAAGACCAGCCTGATCGTCTTCCCGTTCGACCTCTTCGGCAGCGGCGGCGCCGGCGCCGGGGCTGCCCTCGTCGCCGACGAGTTCCGCGAAATCCTCGCCGACAACCGCCGCGAAACCACGCCGACCCGAGCGCGCGTCTACACCGAACACGTCCGTCTGCGCGAATTCACATTCGAGACGACGGAAGACTACGCCGATTGGCGGAAGAAGGGACGGCAAGCGGCCCGGCAAGCTCTGAAAGCCGGCGATTTCCTCGTCTGGGTCGCCGGCAATCACCTCGGCGTCCTGCCGGCCTACGATGAGCTGTCCGCTCAGGCCGACGGCGTCCTGGTGGTGCAATTCGACGCCCATCTCGATATTCACCACTTCCGCGACACGTCCACGGAGCTGTCGCACGGCAATTTCCTGCTGCACTGCGCCGGCCCCTTGCCGCGATTGGTCAACGTCGGGCATCGGGAATTGCTGCTGCCGGCCGATCACGTCGCGCGCACCTACCGCGAGACGTTTCCCGCGGCCGAGCTGGCCGTCGATCCGGGGCCGGCCGTGGAGAAGCTGCGCCGGGCTGCGACGGACGCCGAGCGTATCTTCATCGATCTGGATTGCGATGTGTTCGACCCGGCGTACTTCCCCGCCGTGGCGCAGCCGGTCCCGTTCGGCCTGGCGCCGGCGTTGTTTCTGCGACTTCTCGACGCGGTTTGGTCGCCGAAAATAAGGGGGGTGTTCGTTTCGGAGTTCGATCCGGCGCGCGATCGCGACGACCGTGGGTTGGCGCTGCTGACGTGGCTGCTGGAGTATTTGCTGTTGCGGCGGTATGAATCGAACGGCGAGCCGGGGGCGTAAGGCCCCGGATGGATTAGGCAGCGACCGCAACTTCCATCCGGGGGCTTACGCCCCCGGCTCGCCTGTCTCGATTCACCGCAGCCGTTTGAAGCCGAACTGGGAGAGGTACTGATCGGTCTGCGACGGGAAAACGCTGTAGCCGATGTAGCGCGTGTTGTTCACCAGGTGGCCGGAGAAGTTGGGCATTAGGTTGATGAGCCGTTGCGGGCCGGCCAGCGACGCTCCCGACGGCGGGAACGTGGGCTGCGAGCTGTTCGACGACGTGGCCGACGACGAGCCGCCGAAGGCGCCGAAGAACGGCTGGGCGATCTGCTGGCCGTTGGCCGTGAACGGCGTGAACTGCGGCTGCGTGCCGTTCGAGGTAAACGGCGTGAAAGCGAGTCCCTGGCCGTGGGCGCTCGACGCGGCGCCCAGACACAGGGCCGCCGCCATGAGCCATCCTGCGGACGTGCGCATGCTCCCCCTCCTCCCGGATTGTCGGGAAATGGCGTGGAAATGAGAGTATCCGATCCGAAAGCTGCGGGAGCATAGCGACCGGCCCCATTCTGTCAAGATCGTTTTGGGCGCCTTTTCAGTCCGGCCCGTGCTCAAGCACGGGCCTAGAAGCCGAAGCCCGGTAAACCGGGCTGCTAGAGTATGCAGCCCCGTTCACGGGGCTTCGGCTTATAGCCCCGCCGTTCACGGCGGGGCGGGCGGGGCGAACCTTCACGCGGACTCGTCTTGTGCTTTTTCGGGAAAATTGCCAAAATCCCGCCCCGATTCGGAACCACGGCCTCGCCGCGCCCCCACGGGCGACGCTGTCAGCACGGAGGCGCCCTGAACCATGCCGCGTATCCGCACACTCGTCCTGTCCACGGTCGTCGTGCTGCTGGTGATCGTCTGGCCGATCGTCGAGTACCGCCGCGTCTACGCCGACTCCAAGCGATTGCGCGAGGTCGATCCGGGCCGCGTCTACCGCGCCGGCCAGATGACCGCCGACGGTTTCGCCGACGCCGTGGCCCGTTTCAAGATCCGCACCGTCCTCAATCTGCAGGACGATTTCCCCGACCCCGACATTTGTCGCAGCTTCTGGGACTGGAGCACGATCAAGGAAAGCGAACTGTGCCGGCAGCTCGGCGTCCGTTACGTCCTCATCAAGCCCGATCTGATCCCGCGGCGGCATGTACCGGTGGACCGCCCCGAGGCCGTGGACGAGTTCCTCGATTTGATGGATCGACCAGACACATACCCCGTGCTGATTCACTGCAAGGCCGGCCTGCACCGCACCGGCGAATTGACGGCCGTTTACCGGATGGAATATCAGAACTGGACGCCGGAAGAGGCCTATGACGAGCTGAAGGCTAACGGCTTCGGCGACTGGGCCTGCACCTCCGCCAACGATTACGTCAACCAGTACGTCCTGCAATACCGCCGCGGACTGCGGCACATCGAGCGGGACGCCGCTGTGCAGCCGGACGCGGCATGGATGCAGGTGCGGCGAAAAGCGAACCGCTCGGAGTAAACGAGCCGGAAGCGCAAGCGACGGTCTCGCGGCGGAGCGATGCATGATTAAGCTCATGGACCGGCAGCTGATTCTGG
>DATKHW010001039.1:0-2482 GCA_035546275.1 Gemmataceae bacterium | reverse complement strand
CTCTTGGGCCGACCCTTTCAGATGGTGATTGGGCGGCATTACGCCCTGCTGATGCAAGAGGCGTATCATCTCGGCGAGCCGCCCGATCTCGGTTTCACCGGCGTCCGCGTCGAGCGCCAGACCAACGAAGTCCGCCTGGGTGACCGGTGGTTTGCGCTCACCGCCGACCCCATCCGTGACGACCGCGCCGCGCCCGTGGGGGCTGTTTCCATTCTTACGGAAATCACGCGCCGTAAGGCCTTGGAAGAGCAGCTGCGGCAAGTGCAGAAGCTGGAGGCGATCGGCCGGCTGGCCGGCGGCGTCGCCCACGATTTCAACAATCTGCTGACGGCAGTGGTCGGCAACGCGGCGCTGCTCATGCAAAGTCTGTCCAAGGACGCGGCGGAATACGAACTGGCGGCCGCCATTGAGCAGGCCGCCTGGCGCGCCGCCGAGCTGACGCGCCAGCTCTTGGGATTCTCGCGGCAGACCTTCCTGTGGCTGCGTCCGCTGAACCTCAACGACTCGATCGCCGAAGTCGTCGCCCTGCTCAAGCGCACCATCGATCCGCGCATCACGCTGGACCTCGCGCTCGCCGACGATGTGGCGCCGGTGCAAGCCGACTCGGGACAGATGAATCAAGTGCTCATGAATTTGTGCATCAATGCATGCGACGCCATGCCGGAGGGTGGACGGCTCCGCATTGAAACCAGCAACCAAACCGTCGATTTGCATCATACGGCCGAAATCGTCGAAGCGCGGACGGGGCCGTTCGTCCGGCTGCGTGTGGCCGACACCGGGACAGGCATCGCGCCGGAAGACCTGCCGCAAATTTTCGACCCTTTTTTCACGACCAAGCAACCTGGCAAGGGCACTGGCCTGGGTTTGGCGATGGTTTTTGGCATTGTGAAGCAACACGAGGGCTGGATCGAGTGCCGCAGCGAGCCGGGGCGCGGCGCCTGCTTCGACGTGTACCTGCCGGCCCTCGCCGGCGCTCAGGCCGGCCCGGCCGTCGCACCTTCCACGGCGCTGACGGCGGGGAGCGGCGAAACGGTGCTGCTGGCCGACGACAATGAGATGCTGCGGTCCCTCGGGGCCACCATCCTGCGCCGCCATAGCTACCGTGTGCTGCTGGCGGAGGACGGGCAGGCGGCGGTGGAGATTTACGAGCGGGAGGGGGACAAGATCGACCTCGTCGTGCTGGACCTGACCATGCCGCGGCTCTCCGGCCGGGAGGCCCTGCACCGCTTGCGCGCCATTAATCCGCGCGTCCGTGTCTTGTTCGCCAGCGGCTACAGCGCGGAGCAGCTCACGGACTCCGACCACGCGCACATTCATGGCTTCATCGCGAAACCCTATCGCGAGAGGGACCTGATTCAGGCGGTGCAGGCGGCGTTAGGGCAGCCGCATTGACCTGCGGCGCCGCCTTCACGGCGTCGCCAGGTGGCGCAACCGCGCGCGGCTCCGCTTGGCCGGCGCTTTGCCCATCGGCAGGTTGGCCGACGGCCCGCTTGCCAAGGAACAGCATCGCGGCCAGCAACCCTGCCGCCGCCAGTGCGCAGACTCCAGCGATTACTGTTTGCAGGAGCCAAGAGACGCTCGCCGCTCCGGCGCTATTCAGACCCGCAAGCATTTGAGGCGCCATGAGTGGAACGACGAGGCAGAGGTTGTAGACCAGATGGAAGACCATCGCCGGAACTGCGCTGCCGGCGCGCATCGCTACGGCGGCCAGCACCAGGCCGAGAACGAAGTAAGTGGCAAACTGAAAGACGTTCATCTGAAACAGGGCATACAAGAAGCTGCTCACGAAAACGGCAGTCCAGGGGCGGAAGCGGCTGCGAAGACCGTTCAAGATGAAGCCGCGAAAGGCCAGCTCCTCACAGAGTGCAGGCAGGACGGCCAGCAGCACGAAGAAGAAGGGGGAGCGGCCCGTCTGCGCCTGCAGGGCGCCGGTGAGCGGAGCATAGTCCTGCAGCAGCTGCTTGATGACAGGGAACTGGTCAAGAACCAGCATCGTCAGCCAGGCCAGCGGCGGCACGCACAGGACGGCCAGCGCCCCTGCGGCCGGCCAGGTCCACCACGGCGGCAAGCGCAGCCCAAGGCCTCGGCCCGGCCGCGTAGTGAGCAGAAGAGCCATAAACAGCGCGGGGGCGGCGGTGAAGGCGAGCTGGACCACGGCCGTCAGCCCCAGCACGCCCGTCAGCGATGCGTCCTTTCCGCCGCCCAGCCCCAGCGACGCCCAGTGAAGCGCCAGTATCAGAGCAAAGCAGAAAAAGGCCTGGCCGGCCGTCGGCAGCGGCTCCTTCTCGCGGAAGAGGCGGCGCAGCCACAGCACCAGGTCGAGCCGCTCCGCCTCCCGGAAGAGGACTTCTTCTCTCTGAAATTGCCCTACCGCCCAGCGCAGCGCCAGCCAGCTATAGATGACGATCGGCGCTAGCACGGGGATGAAATAGGCCCAGGGCAGTCCGCCCGCATCCGGCAGGATCAGCTTTTGCAGCAACAG
>DATKHW010001038.1:0-9974 GCA_035546275.1 Gemmataceae bacterium | reverse complement strand
GGGATAGCGCACGGAGGCTCGCCGATCGGCGCCGGAAGCCTTGCGGCCGCCGCTCGGTTTGGCCACGGCCGCCGGCGGCGGCGGCGCCGGTGCGTCGCCCCGCAAGCCCTCGATGAATTCGAGACAGGACGCCGGCCGACCGCGCGGGTTGACGTCCATCGACCGGCAGATCGTCGTTTCGATCCAGCGGCTGATGACGGGGACCAGCTTGCGCGGCGGAACGAGGTCGTTGCTCATCTTCTTCTTAAGGACGCTGCCGACGCCGCGGCCGTTGAACGGCAGCACGCCCGTGAGGGCCATATACAGCGTGGCGCCCAGCGAATAGACGTCGCAGCGCGGATCGGCGTGCTGAGCGTCGCTGAACTGTTCGGGGGCCATGAAATTCGGCGTACCGAGGCCGGCGCTGGGCTTGGTCAGCTGGAGGTCCGCCTCAAAATCCTTCGCCAGGCCCAGATCGATCAGCTTGGCCCGGCCGTCGGCGTCCAGCAGGATGTTGTCGGGCTTGACGTCGCGGTGGATGATCCGGTGCTGATGCGCGTAGTGCAGCGCTTCCGCAGTCTGCGTCACAATGCGGACCGCCTCGGCTTCCGGCAGCCGGCCTTCCTTCTGAATGCGGTCGCCCAGGCTGGGGCCGTCCACGAATTCCAGGGCAATGTAGGGCGTCTCGCCGTCCCGGCCGGATTCGAGAGCGCGCACCAGGTGGGGATGGTGCAGGCTGCTGCACACGGTGTATTCCTGCTCGAAGCGCTTGAGCAAGACCGGGTTGCGGACCACAAACTCCCCGGGCGTCTTGAGAGCGACCGTAAGGCCGGATATGCGGTGGCGGGCCTTGTAAACGGTGCTGAGATCGGTCACGCCCAACCGCTGGATGGTTTCATAATCCCCGATCACGCGCACCGACGACTTGCGGGCTGTCGCAACCATTCAGGATCCTCCATCTCTTCTGGACAGGGAACGGCATTCCGGAGCGGGCCTCTCCCGCGCGCCGTTGCGCTCTCCGGCTTGGTTCAAGTGTAGTTCACAGAATTCGGCTTGGGCGGGATTTGCGGGGCGGCCCGGCGTCAGCTGCGGCGTGAGCCGGCCGGAACAGCTCCGTAAGCTGCGCGGCGCCGCCGACGGAGTCATCGGCGGCAGCGCCGGCACCGAGGCTGGACGAGGTCGGACGGCGGCCAGCGGCGGAGATCGTCGGCGAACTCGCCGGAATCGCCCGGTCATTGGCCGCCGCGCTCCAAGGCATGGGCTGACGGCATTTCCGGCGCATGCGGCGGCAGCGCGTCAGCTCCGGACCGCATCAGCCGTCGCCGGGCCCGGCCTGTGGGGGCGGCGGGGGCGGATTAGGAATCACTGTGATTCCCGTGTCCGTGTTGGTGTTGTGCGGCACAATGTTGTTCATGACACCAGAGCAGCCGGGTACGGGCGCCTGAATTCCTGTCAGAGTGATTGCGGCGATCCAGTATGGGTTGCCTCCCGATCCCGGGGAGATGTTTGGCTGACAGCTGTTTGCGCCGTAGGTGAATGTGAACGTCCCGGCGGCGTAGTCGTTGTCGTCCCCGCCGGCTATGAAGCACGGGTAAACCTGGCTGTTCGACGGCGGCGTGGTCAGCGTGACCCCTCCCCCCCCGCCGGGCCCCCCCCAAACGGGGGGCTGAACCGAGATAGGCCCCCAGCGGCAGAGGACCTTGTCCCGGACCTTGCCCCCGCCGCCGGCATTCTTGAGTTTCCAGATCTCCATTACATAGTTGTTGCTTGCTTGCACCACCGGCTGAAACACCACGACCCACAGGTCCGGATGGATGTTCAACGTGACGCCCTGTACAACCACCGGATTCGCCGCACCGGGTTCAATGGCCAGAAGCAGGCCAAAGACTTCGCCCTGCCTGGCCTGCTTCTGGTCATAATCCCCCCAGGCGATCACCACGCGCGAGCCTACGACAGTCGATGCGTCGGCCGGGTCGTACTTTTTGGGGAACTGGACGCTGAATCTGTCTCTCATGCTGCGATTCTCCAAGAGGGCGCCTGACGCGGACCGTGAGCCGGCGCCGGCGCGACGATGATGGGACTTACGGAAATTGGGACCTTGCCGGGCCGGTTGCAGCCAAGCTGGTCCCACCCGTCAACGGTTCGACAGCAACGTTGCGGAAAGATCCCGTGCCGTTCCTGACAAGCAGCCCAATTCCGCCGCGTGGGACGAAGGCCGCGTTCGGCTCCTGACCGCCCGGCCCGTCGGCCGGCCTCCTGGGCCGTGCGGCCAGCTGATCCGCCGCCGCGTTTTCGAGGTCCGCGGTCGTAAGCAGCCCGCCGATGGGCTGGCCGTCTTTCCAGAAGGCGCGAACGCCCTTGGGGGTCACTTCAATAGTCAAGTCGCGCCAGACGTCTGAATAGGGTCCAGCCGGCTCGACGAGATTCGACGCGGCGCCCCGGCAAGGGCAGTCCCAATCGGCGCCGTACTTCGGGTCGGACCAGAAGTGCGGCTGTAACTGGACTGGGTTGAACGGGACAGGGTTGCCGGGGGGCAGTGGTATGTTGTCGAGCGCCGGTTGATTCTTGAGCTGCTGCTGAAAGGCGGCCGTTTGAAGGACGATATCATTAAAGATCAGTTCCACGAATGAATGCACGCCGCCGCGCGACGTGGCACATTCATGGGCGCCAATGTAGATGCCGACGCGGGAGATGCTCTCGCCTGCGTCATGGCGCAGCTGGACGCGAAAGCGATAGGAGTCCACGCCCGGATCGGGCAGCAGTTCGAGCATCGCCATGCCGCCGCTCGCGCGGAGGTGGAACACGGCGTCGGGCGTCACGTCCGTCGTGCCGAATTGCCTACCTGTCCGGAACCGGGACCAATCCGGCCCTCCCTTCTCCCCAATCAGGGCGACCCGCTGGTTGTGCTGGAGCTTTGTCTGCGCCTCTTTGACGGGCCGATCCGGGTCCAGGTACGGTGCGGCGATCGCCCCCGCGACGGCGACCGCGACCAGCAGTGCCGCCGCCGCCGTCCATACCGGATGCCGCCGCACCCACCGCCCGATGCGCCGATGCACCGGCTCCGGCCGGCCCAGCGGCGCCTTGCCGTCCAGCCAGCGCCGCAGGTCCGTCTCCAGCGCCGCCGCGCTGGCGTAGCGCCGCCCCGGCTCTTTCTCCAAACACGTCAGCACGATCGTCTCCAGGTCGCGCGGCACGTCCTTGCGCCGTCGCCGCGGGCGTTCCGGCGCCGCCGTCGTCACCCGCTTCAGCAGGTCCAGGCCTGGCTCGCCCACGAACGGAGGCCGGCCCGTCAGCATCTCGTACAACAGCACCCCGAGCGCATAGACGTCGGCGGCAGGGCCGATGTCGCGCGTCCGTCCCTCCGCCTGTTCCGGCGCCATGTACTGCGGCGTCCCTAGCACGGCGCCCGACCGCGTATCCGTCTGCTCCGTTTCCAGCAATTTCGCCAGGCCGAAGTCGCAAATCTTCGGCGTGATTGTGCGCGGCAGACCGGAAGCGTCCTTTTCCGATCCGATTTCCAGCAGCACGTTGGCCGGCTTCAGGTCGCGGTGGACCACGCCGCGCGAATGGGCGTGGTGGACGCCGGCCGCCAGGTCGGCTGTCAGCGCCGCCGCCAACCGGCACGGCAACGGCCCCTTGCGCTCGCGCAGCCACACCGCCAGGCTCGGCCCCTCGCAATAGGCCGAGGCGATGTAGCCCGACGATTCGGTCGATTCCGCCTCCAAAACGCGGACGATGTTTGGATGGTCCAGAAGCGCCGCGGCCCGACCTTCTTGGAGGAATCGACGCCGAAACTCCGGCGTGCGCCACCGATCCGACCGCGGCGCCTTAAGCGCGACGCGGCGGGCCAGCGTCGGATCGTAGGCCAGGTAGACGACGCCGAAGCCGCCCTGGCCCAGCTCGCGCAGCACCTGGAACCGCCCCAGCCGGATCGGCTCGACGGGCGGCGCCGCCGGCGCGTCCGATTCCGGCGCCGACTCATCGACGGTCGTGTCGGCCGGCCCCGTGCGCGGCCAGGCCTGGTTCAGCAGACGCAGCACCGATTGGGCCGCTCCAAAATCGTCGGCCAGCTCGCTGGGCACGGCCAGTTGCGGCTCGCGGCCGACGGCCAATCCCTCGTCGAACGCCACCAGCAGCGGCAGCAGCGTGTCGTCCGAGGGCTGCGATTCATCGTTCATGAGTCTTTCGTCCCCAGGGCTTCGCGGAGTTTTTGGATGGCGCGCGCCCACAATTTCTGCACGGCGTCTTCCGCCCGTCCCATGATCCGGCCGATCTCCGCGAAGGACAAATGCTCCCGGTGCCGCAAGTAAATGACGCGGCGATGGTCCTCGGACAGGCTGACCAGCGCCGCCTCGACGCGCTCCTGCTCCTCATGCCGGCGGGCCAGCGAGCTGGGCGACGGCGCGGAATCGGCCAGCCCGGCGTTGTGGTCCGCGCTCCCCCCATCCAGGGAATGCTCCCGGCTCACCTGGCGCTTGGCGGCTTGCTGATAATGGTCGCGGAGGTCGGCGAGCTTGTTGTGCAGGATGCGGAACAGCCACGCCCGCACTTCTTCCTCCGTCTCCCCAATAAAACGGGAAAACGCGGGGAAACCACCGAGAAAAGTTTCCTGAACCAGGTCGGACGGCGAAACCTTGGCCCGCAGGTCGGCGTCCAGCTCGCGCTCGGCGATGACCAGGAGCAGCGGCCGGCAGGCTTCGAGCAGCCGTCCGAGGGCGGACGCCGAGCCGGCGCGGGCGGCCTCGATGCACGCGCGCCAGTCGAAGGGGACGTTCGGGGACTCCGGCGAAAGCGCCGTCACGGCAACCTCTTGGGACAGGGACGGATGCAGCGAAAGCGCTAGTATCCGGCGCCCACGGCCGTGATGACAAGAAAAAAGCGGACGGGCCGGCCGGGATAGGGTGTGCGTCCGCTACGTCTCGCTCCCGGGCTCTGCCCGGGAGCGGACTGCCCGCGAGGCTCTGCCTCGCGTCTTGTCCATCCGGCAGGCAGAGCCTGCCGGGCAGGGCGTTCCCAGGCAGAGCCTGGGAACGAGGGCAAGAAAAAAGCGGACGGGCCGGCCGGGATGGGCGGCGATTCGTGCGGTCATGCCCTTCCGCTGTGTGCTATCCTTTCCTCAAATCAATCGAGATTCACCCGCTCGTGGAGCCGACGGCCATGGCGACCTACACCGTAATCACCTACAAATGTCCGCGATGCCGGGCGGACATCGGCCGGCGCTTCGGGCTGCACACCAAGCTGAGCATCGCCTGCCCCAACTGCGGGAACACGGTGCGGATCAGCCGCGACGTCATTCAGCAGAACTGGGGATTCAACTTCGCGTGGATCTCCGGTTTGCTCCTCTGGCTGATCCTGGGCGTCGGCGTGCTAGCGGACAGGGACCTTGCGGCCGCCATCGGCCGAAACTCGTTTCCATCGGACACAATGCAGGATCGGCTCATGATCGCCGGGGTTTGTGCGCTGCCGGCGTTTCTGGGCGGCTTGCTGATCGGCGGCATCGGCATGGTGCTTGGAACTTTCGTTGCAGCGGGCGCGGCGAAGGACGAAGCCAACGCGCCGACGCCGGGAGCTTGGCCGCAGCCGGGCGGCGGATCGGCGCTGCCGCCGTTCCTTCCGGGGCAGCAGCGCTTGCAAACTACAGCGCCGGGCTGCAGCGCCCAGCCATACCCAGGCGTCGCGCCGACGCCGCAAGCGCCCAAGCGCAACATCTTCCTGCGGACCTTCTTTGTGCTGCTGTGGCCGATTGTCTTCTTCATCGGCGCCGCGCTGGTGCTTGCCGCCGTGGCCCGGAGCACGGTGAAAACCGAGGAAGCGCCTCCGCCGGTCTCGGCCGCCGGCACGGTCGGCCTTATCGGCTCGCCGCTGGGACAAGGTCCGCTGCTCGTCGTCGCATCGGTCGCTCCGCCGGAAGTCCGGGACGAGGCGGCGAAGCAGCAGGCCACGAAAAGCCTGGCCGAGAAAGCGGCGCCGTGGCTCTTGCTGGGGACCGTCGTCGTTTTCGGTCTGGGATGCGCCGGCCTGGCGCCGCTGACGGGCCGCAAGAAATGCCGCCGGGCGGCCCAGCCCAGCGAAGCGGAGCTGCGCGGCGATTACGGCCGATGAACGGCGGCCGGGTCACTCCGGAATAGCAGCCCCTTTTTCGATCCATTCTCGCATCTTTTGCGCGAACTCTTCGTGCGTCAGCGGCGGCTTGGTGCGGCCGTCGCCGGGGTCCCAGCCGGCCAGCACCAGCTTGTCTTCCGTGACGTGCTGGAGCAGCTGCTCCAGCGTCTTGCCGCCGTTCTGCTTGGGGTCCTTGAGCTGCCGCGCCAGCTCCGCGGGGCTCTTGCCCTGGAACACCAGCGGCATTGCGGACGACGGCAGACGCCAGTTCGGATTGCCAGGCGGCATGTTCTCGCCGGGGACGTTGGCGTCCTGGTGACAATTGGCACATTTCAGAGCGAATTTGCCCTTGCCGTCGAGGCCGCGTTGCACGTTCTGCGTGTGGATGTGGCTGTCGTCGCCTTGCAGCGGAGCGTCGCCGGCGGGATGGCAGTTCATGCAGCGCGGGGACATGAGGACCTTGTACGCCGCCAAAAACGCGGAGCGCGACGCCGCCTCGTCCTTGGCGTCTTCCGCGGCGGCGGCACGGACGGCCACGCCTCGAACCGCGGCGCCGATCGCCAGCGCGGCGACCAGCGCCGTCATGCCTGCGACGGCCAAGCGGATGCGACCCATTGCGATTCTCCTCCCTTGCTTGCGCTGCGGGCTCGTGTCTTCCCTTGCTTGCGCTGCGGGCTCTACCCCGCTTTCAGCTCCTCGTTCCGAATCGGCAGCCGCCGGATGCGCTTGCCCGTCAGAGCGAACAGGGCGTTGCAGACCGCCGGGGCGATCGGCGGCACGCCGGTTTCGCCGACGCCGCCCTGCTTGTCCGTGCTGGGCACAATATGCACCTCGACGGTCGGCATCTCGTTGATGCGCAGCATCCGGTAATCGTGGAAATTCCGCTGCTTCACCCGCCCCTTCTCGAAGGTGATTTCTCCATAAAGCGCGGCCGTCAGGCCGAAGACGATTCCGCTCTCCATTTGCGCTTCGACGCCGCTGGGATTCACCACCGGGCCGCAATCGATCGCGCAGACGACCCGGTGGACGCGCGGCTTGCCCTCTTTGGAGACGGAGACTTCCGCGACTTGCGCCACGAAGCTGCCGAACGATTCATGCACCGCCAGGCCGCGGCCGCGCCCTTCCGGCAAGGGCTTTCCCCAGCCGGCTTTCTCGACCGCCAGGTCCAGGACCCGGCGATGACGCGAGTCCTTCGGCAGCAGATCGCGCCGGAATTCGTAGGGGTCCTTGCCCGCCGCGTGGGCCGCCTCGTCCAGGAAGCTCTCGACGACGAAGGCGCTGTGCGAATGGCCCACGGAGCGCCACCACAACGTCGGCACGCCGGTTGGGGCTTGCTGCCATTCGACGAGCAGGTTGGGAATCTGGTACGCCATGTCCTTCGCGCCTTCGACCGTCGTTTCGTCCAGGCCGTTCTTGATGAGGCCCTCGAACGGCGTGCCGACGAGGAAGGATTGGCAGACGATTCGCTGCCGCCAGGCGGTTAGGGCACCGGCCGCGTCCAGGCCGGCCTGGACGTGGTGATAGGCGCGCGGCCGGTAGAACCCGCCGTGCATGTCGTCTTCCCGCGTCCACACGACCTTGACCGGCGCCTTGACCGCCTTTGAGGTCTGCACGGCCTCCCTGACGAAATGGCTGTCGGGTACGGCGCGGCGGCCGAACCCGCCGCCCAGGAACATCGTGTGCAGACGGACTTGCTCCGGCTTCAGCCCGGCGTCGCGCGCCGCCAGGTCGCGGTCCAGCGACTGGAACTGCGTGCCGGTCCAGATTTCGCAGCTGTCCGGCCGCACGTCGGCGACGGCGTTCATCGGCTCCATCGTTGCGTGGGCCAGGTACGGCAACTCGTAGACGGCCTCCAGCTTTTTGGCGGCGCTGTCCAGCCCCTTGGCCGCGTCGCCCTCCTGACGGGCCGTGACGCCCTGTTTCTGCGCGAGTTCGGCGTAATGCTCTCCCTGCGCGCGGCTGTCGAGGGTCGCCAGCGGCCCTTCGTCCCAGGCGATCTCCAGCGCCTCACGGCCGAGCTTGGCGGGCCAGAAGCCGTCGGCGACGACCGCCACGCCGCGCTCGATCTCGACGACGTGCCGCACGCCGGGCACTGCCTTCGCCTTGTCGGCGTTGAAGCTCTTCACCTTGCCGCCGAAGACCGGCGGGCGAGCCACCACGGCGACCAACATGCCGGGCACGGTCACGTCCAATCCGAAGACGGCCTTGCCGTTGGTCTTGTCCGGCGTGTCGAGTCGCTTGACCCCCTTGCCGATCAATTTGAAATCCTTGGGATCCTTTAAGGTTACTTCTTTCGGCGGCTTGAGATGCGACGCCTTCTCGACCAGCTTTCCGTAGGAGAGGCTGCGCTTCGTGTCCGCATGAACCACCTGACCGTTCTCCGCCCGACAGGCCGACGGTTCGACGTTCCACGTTTCGGCCGCGGCGGCGATGAGCATCATCCGCGCCGCCGCCCCGGCCTTGCGCAGCCGGTCCCATTCGCTCCAGGTGCTGGAGCTGCCGCCCGTCATCTGGGCGCCGTAGACGGAGTGGTTGAAGGCCGGATCGACCGGCGCGGCCTCGACGCGCACCGTCGTCCAGTCGGCCTCCAGCTCCTCGGCGACGAGCAAGGCCAGGCTGGTGTAGACGCCTTGCCCCATCTCGGAATGGCCGGCGAAGACGGTGACGGCGTCGTCGGCCGCGACGCGCAAGTAGGCGTTGGGAGCGAATTCAGCCGGCGCCGGACCGGCGGGTTCCGCCGATCGGCCGAGGGCGGGAATATGGACGCCGAGGAGCAGACCGCCGCTTGCCGCCAGGCTCGTCTTGAGGAATCCGCGGCGGCTGAGATTCACGACTTCGTTCATTGGCCGCCTCCTTTCGCCTTCATCTCGGCCGCCCGGTGGATGGCCCGGCGGATGCGCTGATACGTTCCGCAGCGGCAGACGTTGCCGGCCATGCAGGCGTCCACGTCGTCGTCGCTGGGCTTCGGACATTCGCGCAGCAAGACGGCGGCCGCCATGATCTGGCCCGACTGACAGTAGCCGCACTGCGGCACGTCCTCCGCGATCCACGCCTGCTGCAACGGGCCGGCGAGATTCGCCGCCAGGCCCTCGATCGTCGTGACCTCCTTGCCGACGGCCCGCGACACCGGCGTGACGCACGAGCGCACCGCCTCGCCGTCGAGGTGAACGATGCAGGCCCCGCATTGCGCCATGCCGCAGCCGAACTTGGTCCCCGTCAGCCCGAGCGTTTCGCGGACCACCCACAGCAGCGGCGTATCGGGACGGACGTCGACGTTACGGTCCTTGCCGTTTACCTTGAGGGAAATCATGGCTGCTGAACTCCTTGCGGCCCTGGGAAGCCGGCCGAAATTAGTTGAGCCGACGAGGCGGCGCGGGGACAGGGAAAGGAAAGGGCATCGCCCGCCGCCGGCGCTGTTATAAGGAGTCGCGATGAGGCGAGCAAGCGTGCAGGGCGGGTCGAGCGCAAGAAGAGGGAAGGGAGACATATGCTTGGCGCACGGGTTGCTGGTCTGTATTCTGCGGGTGCAGGCGTGGTGAAATGCAGGAGGAGAGCCATGAAACTCTCAGAAGCAGTCCGAGAAATCATCCGCCTTGGCGATGCGAGCCGTGCCTACTGGGATAGAGAGCTGCCCAGGCGCCATCCGCATTACCCCAAGATTCGCGCCGGCGAGGATTCCGGGCCTCCGCCGCCCGAGGACGCACAGATACAAGCGCTGCTGGAGAGCCTGCCGGAAGATCAGCTCTACGCCCTCCTTCTCCTTATGTACGTCGGCCGCGGCGATTTCAGCGCCGATCACCTGCTCCCTGCCTACCAGACCATGAAAGAGACGTTTCCCAACAACGACCTAGCTATCGCCCAGATGACGGGGCACAGGGCGCTTGCGGAGTACC
>DATKHW010001037.1:0-5809 GCA_035546275.1 Gemmataceae bacterium | reverse complement strand
CTCCTTATCACTTTATCACTTTATCACCTTGTCACCTTGTCACCTTGTCACCTTGTCACAAAACGGGGGGCCAAGCCGGATGCTGACCGACCCCGTTCGTCCCGGCGCAGGCGCTCGCATTCCCGTGAAGCTCCATCGGCGCGTCTGCCTAATCCAGACCGAAGACGCCGTACTCGCGGAGGAGCTGCTGGCCCGCAAGAAGTTGTCCCAGGACATCGTCGGCCGGCTCACCGACCGCGTCCTGCTGGTGCGGCCGGGCCGGGTCGAGGCGGTGGTTCAGGAATTGCAGCGCATGGGCCATACGCCGCAAGTCGCCGCGCGGGAATCGGGACGGCAAACGGGTTAAGAAAAATTGGCATGCACAGCATGCCCTACTGCAGGGCATGCTGTGCATGCCGCGTCCTAACTCGTCTTCACTTCTTCGCGGCCGGCGCCGCCGCGGCAGCCTTCTTCGCCAATCGGGCTTCGTGTTTCTTGGCGCGTTTCAGCCGATCCGTGCGCCGCTTGCCGCCGCGGTTGTAGCCCATGAGAAACCTCCCTGGACGATCGCCGGGCAATCAAAACCCCCATTCTAGCGGGCGCCGGTGCTTCGACTACCCCGCCCCATCAAGTAAAACTGTTCTTCACGTCCGGCCGCATCAGCGTTGCTATGCCCCAGATGCCGATGGGCAAACCCGCGATACAGCAGGAGCCGATCGGCAGCAGCGACAGGAAGCAGCCGATCAGACACACCGTATACGCCTTACGGTTGAACATAACGAAGCCGCAAACGGCCGTCGCCAGGCTGGCGATGACAAAGACGCCGTAAATCATCACTAAGATTGGGCCGAATTCCCTGTCAGTGCCAAAGGCTTTTGGTTCGACCAGCGCCACAATGGCGAAGATTCCATTGAGCAGGACGGACGCCAAACCATTGAGGGCGATGGCCAACCCCGGCGCCTTCACCGCCTGGCCGGGGTCCTTCCCGGCAATCCGCCGGGCCAGCGGCCGCGTGGACCGACGAGGCGGCGGCGCGGACGGAGGCAGCGGCGGCGCCTTGGGATGGCGCGACGACGATCGGCCGATCGGGATCGCTTGCGGATACACGGGAGCGGCCGGCGGACGTCGCTTGTCGTCGGCGCCCAGCTCCGTGATCGGCCGAACCTCGACTGCTGTGGGCAACGCCGCCGCCGGCTTCGCCTTGGGCAAAACCACCACCGGCTGGAACGGCTGCAGCGATTTCTGCGGCGGCGGCTGCGGGGCCGGTTTCAGCTTCGGCGGTCCTCCCTTGGTGGCGTCCGGGCGAATTTTGACCAACCGTTCCAGCACCTCCGCAAAGCCCGACGGCCGATCGTTCGGCATCCGGGCCAGGCACTGCCCCAGCAGGATCCCCAGCGTCTCCGGGAGCTTCCTGTAATCCAGGAAAGTCGGTTCGGTGTTCTGGAACAGCGCGTAGCAGCAGGTCTTGGCCCAGCCGTACACGTCCGACCAGGTTCCCACTCGAACGCCCGGCAGCTCGCCCATCTGTTCCGGCGCCGCGTAATGCCGCGTCCCGGCGATTTGCGCGCCGGTCATCGAACGGTGGCTCCCCGAGCTACTGGTTCCCGCGCCCAGCAGGTCCTGCTTCATGGCCAGTCCGAAGTCGATGATCCGCACGTCCCAACGCCCCTCGGGACACTTCACTAACAGGTTCCCCGGCTTCACGTCCCGGTGCAGAATCCCTTTGGCATGCGCCTCCTTCAGCCCCTCCGCCACGATCTTCGCAAGGGCCAGCAAATTGCCCACGGACAACGAGCCGTTCTTGCGGACGTACTCTTGAAGGGTAGCCCCCTCGAAATAATCCATCTCTAGAAACGGACGCTTTCGCTCCGGGTCCGCATAGCCGCAATGGTACACCTGGATGATCGCCGGGTGCCTTATCTCCGTCAGCAGGCTCGCTTCGTTGACCACGGCGCTCGCGTCCCGATCCAGCCCCTCCGTCTGCAGCGCCTTGACCGCCACCTCCCGGTTCATCATTACCTTCCGGCACAGGAAGGTGACGCCGAAGCCCCCCGCCCCCAGGATGCGACTTGGTTCATACTGGTCGAGCGGAAAGGGAGCGAACCGCGCTGGGTCGTAACGCAGCGCTTGCTTCAGCTCCGCCAGCGCGATCTCGTACGACCCATCCTCAAGGGCCGCTCGCTCCAGCGCGGCATGGTAGGCGTTGTAATGTCCCTCGGCCCGCGACCGGTCGTCGGGCGACAACTCGGCCACACGTGTGAAATTCTCCTGGGCGCTCTGGTAGTCGCCCGTGGCCACCTGCAGTTTGCCCAGGCCGTTCAGCAGCGCCGGCGAAGCCTGCTTCTGCTCCTCGGGCAAGCGCCGATAATGGGCCAGGCAATCTTTCACCCGCTGCCGCTCCGCATCGGAGCGGATGGAGAGACTGTCGCCGGCGCGGACCGGGCGCTGGAGCATCTCCTGCTGTTCCAGCATCTGCAAGACCTTGGCGTACAGCTCGTGGTGGTCTCCACGCATCCGCTCCATTTCGGAGCGCAAATCCAACGCCGCATCGCGCACCTCTCCGGCCGCGCCGAGCATCTTCTCCGCGATCTCTGTCAGGTCGCGCAGCGCCTGCTCGACCCGACCGGCGTGGGCCTCCAAGCCAGTCTCCAGATCCTCAAAGCCCTTCTGCTGCGCCTGCGTCAGGTTTTCCATCGCCGTGAATTGCAGGCCGCGAGCCAGCTCGGCGTCGGCCTCCACCGTCCGGCGGAAGTAGAATCGAACTGACACGATCAGAAGCGACTGTCCCGGTTGCACCGGCTGCTCCAGAAGCCAGGAAAGCGCATCCAGCTTTGCTCGTTTCAGGAACGCGGCCATGTCGCCGAGGGCCTTGCGCTCGGCGACCAGGACCTTTTGCGGATCGGTTCGATCGGCCATGGGCCCGACGCGATCGGCCAGGTCTTGCGGCAGCAGCCGGCCGAACAGCAGGCCCTGTTTTTTGGCGTCGCGGATGTTTTCGAGGATCTGCTTGCGAGAAACCTGCTTGCCGTCGAGTTCGGGCAGGGGCAATTGCTTGAGGAAGCCGGCGAGCTGCTGGCGGAAGGCCCGGTCGTCGGCGCGGTCGAGTTTGTTCCAGAGGCTTTCACCGGCTAGGGCGATTTCGAGGGCGCGCCAGGCCTTTTCGTTCGAAGCCTTGAGGGCGTTGGTCAGCCGCCGGCCCTGGTCGGAGAAGTGGTCGCCCAGCCAATCCCGGATTTGTTCCAGGCCCTCCAGGTTGAGCTGCTTGAGGGCGAGGGAGCAGAGAGCGGAGAAGAAGCCGTCGGCCATGCGCGTTTCCCTCGGGCGCCACGCCCAGTGGGTGGAGGATTGTTTTACGGAGCGCTGTCTATACTTTCATCGGTACGCCGTGTGAGGGCTTTTTTTTCACGCCAGCCGATCTGCTTCGCCCGGCGGCGCAGCGGGAACACCCTTCCCTGCGCTGTACCCGCATGTTACAGTGGAGGCGGCATGGAGGCGAACCCGAAACGGGCGCCGCCGTGTCCATCCCCGGGCGCCGGGCCGAATGGGCATCCAGGAAACGCAACCGCCGAGCGACGTGCAACCCCCGCCGGGGGGCCTCATGGGGACCAGTTCGTCGTCGGCCGTCGTCGCTTGAACGGGCGTTCCGAACGTACAAGGAGACCAAGGTATTCCTCCACCCGATCGTCATTCGCAGCGCGACCACGACCGCGGTCAGCGGATCAACGAGCAAATCCGCATCAGTCCCGTGCGCCTGATCGGCGCCAACGGCGAACAGCTGGGCGTGGTTCCTACTTCGCAGGCCCTGGAAATGGCGCGCGAGGCCAACCTCGACCTGGTCGAGGTGGCGGCCCAGGAGCGGCCGCCCGTCTGCAAAATCCTCGACTATGGCAAGTTCCGCTACCAGCAGTCGCGCAAAACCGACAAGAAGGTGCATCAGCAGAAGCTGAAGGAAATCCGCGTCCGCCCCAAGACCGGCGAGCACGACGTGGATACGAAGATCAATCAAGCCCGCAAGTTCCTCGAACACAAGGACAAGGTCCTGGTCAACGTGCAGTTTCGCGGCCGCGAGCTGCAGCACATCGAGGAAGGGCGCCGCATCATCAACGCCATCCTGGAAAAGCTGGTGGACGTGGCCAAGGTCGAGAAGCCGCCGTCGATGGAAGGCAAACGCATGACGGCCATGCTGGCGCCGAAGGCGTGAGTTCCGCCCCGATGTCCGCGTGTCTTCGTTCCCAGGCTCTGCCTGGGAACGCAAGCCCGGCAGGCTCTGGCGCCCGGATGTACAAGACGCGAGGCAGAGCCTCGCAAGCAGTCCGCTCCCAGACAGAGCCTGGGAGCGAGAGGGCGCCCCGAATTCCGCGGGCGCACTCTTGACGCCGGCCCTGGCGTTCAGTCTAATAACGCTGCAATGAGTCGGGAAACAGCACGCATTTCCCGGCTTGTGACCTCCTTCCTTTTTGTCGGCCTCGCCGGGATGTTCCATCCCGGCGAGGTTTTTTTGCCGTCGCGCTATGCCGCCGCTCTCCGGTCGGTTCCACCTGCAAGGACACCGCGGCGCCCGTGGGATGAAACGGGAAAACACGCTGCCGTCCTTTGAAGCGGCGCTCGACGCCGGCGTCTCCAGCGTCGAAACCGACCTGCACATTACTGCCGACGGCGTCGTCGTGCTATGCCATGAGCCGATTCTCGATCCGGCCCTTTTTACAGCGCCGCCAGGGGATGAAGCATCAGCCGGCTTACACCGGCCGCTCGCCAAGATTGCCCTCGACGAGCTGCGCCGCTGGCGGGCCGATCGCAATCCCGATCCCGCGCGCTTCCCCGATCAGAACGCTGTGGCGCCGCCGCTGGCCTGCTGGTTCGCCGAACAGCACGGCTTCGATCCGTTCGCTGTGCCGACTTTGGCCGAGCTTTTTCTCTTCACGGCCGCCTATGCCGGTCAACCTGGCGCCGACGTCGGCAAGTCGCCGCAACACCGCAGCCGAGCGGCGCGCATCGGTCTCGACCTCGAGCTGAAAGGCGTCCCCTTCGAGCCGGCAGCTCTGGCGTTGCTGGAACGGCGCACGGTGGAAGCGGTGCAAGCCGCCGGTGTTGCGGCCCGAACGACCGTCCGCAGTTTCGACCACCGTTGCGTGCGCCGGCTGCGGGCGCTGGAATCGCGGCTGACGGGAGCGGTGCTGATCGCGCACACGGCGCCGGCCGCCCCAGCGGAACTCGTGCGCGCCGCCCAAGCCCAAATCTATTGTCCCAGCTTCGATTTCCTGGATAAGGATTTGCTGCGCCAGTGCCACGCGGCCGGCGTTCGCGTCCTGCCGTGGACCGTCAATGAGCCGGACCACTGGCGGCGCTTGATCGACTGGGGCGTGGACGGCCTGACGACGGATTACCCCGATCGCCTGGCGCGGCAATTGACCGCATGGGGCGTCGCCGTCGAGGGAAATGAATAGGGGGCGATTCCGTCATGGAACCGCCCCCGAATGATCCGCAGGCCGGTTTGCAACCTGCCGCTACCACCGGCAGGTTACAAAGCCGCCCGACGGAATGGTTTACCGCTCGGCCACGCCGGTCGCGGCGGCCAGGGTCACGCGCGATTCTTCGCCGGCGCGCACCTTGACGACTTGCGAAACCACCGTCGGCTTGCCGTCGACGGTGATCTCCGCCTTGAGCGTGTAATAGAAGTCCTTGCCTGTGGGCAGGCTGGGAGATACGAAAACACGCTGGGCCGATGTGGATGTCGTGGGTTGGTCGTCGATGGACAGCTTGGCGTCGGCGGGCAGCGACACCACGATCGTGGCGGTGGTCGGGTCGGCCGAGGCCACTAGGGTCGAAGAGC
>DATKHW010001036.1:0-3297 GCA_035546275.1 Gemmataceae bacterium | reverse complement strand
GTTGACCCCGAGGACCTCCCCCTGTTTTTCGGGGTCGCTGCGCCGCGACACTAGGGCCGTGGCCGAAGGCGTCAGCAGCGAAAAGCCGACGACGGCGATAGTCAGCGCGATCATCAGCAGGGTCAGCAGGCCGCCGAAGCCGAGCAGCTGCGCGTTCGCCAGGGCATTGACGCCCGCCATGCTTGCCACTCCCAGGCCCATCAGCACCATGCCCGCCGCCATGAAAGTCGGCTCCGACACGCGCTTCGCCAGCCGCCGATAGAGACCGCCCTGCGTCAGGGCCAGCACCAGCCCGACGTAAGCGAACAGCAAGCCGTTGTTCTTGTCCTCAATTTGCAGCGCATCCTGGGCCAGCAGCGACAGCGTCGTCTCGAACATGCCGAAGCCCAGCGTGGTGATGAAGAAAGCCCACACCACGGGGCCGACGGCGGGGTTGCTCAGCACGTAGCGCGTGGCCTGCCAATCGAACAATTTGCGCCGCATAGTGGGACCAGCGCCGAATCGTCGCGTCTCCGGCAGCAGCGCCACGGCCAAGATCAAGGCGATCAGCGACAACCCGGCCGCACAGTAGCCGACGACGCCCTCGCGGCCGGGCGACCAGTACAGCGACCCGACGGCGACGAGCGGGCCAAAGGTGAAGCCGACGCCGAAGGCCATACCGATCAGCGCCATGCCATGCTTCCGCTTCTCCGCCGTCGTGCAGTCGGCGATCACGGCCTGGGCCGTGGATATGGTGGCGCCGGCGACGCCGGCGCCGAGGCGCGAAAGGAACAGCAGCAGCAAGGCCAGGCCCGCCCATTCGGCCGTGTGCGGCAAATCGGAGGCGTAGCCGAACAGCGTGTAGAACGCCACCGAGCCGGCGAGGCCCATGAGCAGGAATGGCCGACGCCCGTAACGATCGGAGAGGCGTCCCCACATGGGCGCGAAGACGAATTGCATCAGAGAAAAAATCGTGAACAAGGCACCGAGGACGAGGCCCACGCGCACGTCGTGTTTGAGCGCCTCCTTGTCGGCGATTCCCAGCCACGCGCCGACGTAGACTTCGCCGTAGCGCGGCAACAGCGGCAGGACGATGCCGAAACCAAGCAGGTCGATGGCGACCACGAGGAAGGCGATGAACAGCGCTTTGCGCGCCGCCGGGTCGCTCTGCGGCGGCCCCGAATCCGCGGCCAGGTTGCTCAGCGAGGATGCATCCGGAATGGAAGGATCGGCCGGGACGCCGGCCGAGGGGGTGGTCTGAATCAGAGGATCGGACATGCGGCTGTTCCTGCGGCGGGGAGCGGGGCGAACCACTCCCCTTTTATACCGGTGCACGCACCGGCCGTCCCCTGCAACCCTGGGCGGGTGCCAAACGGCCTCCGCACTTCGCCTTGCACGGCCCCTCCGAACCCACTACACTGCGGTTTTGGGGCCGAATTGCCCTCGAGGGTGGAACCCTCCTTAACGGATTCACAGAGAATGAATTACGACCCCGCCAACCCCCTTATCGTCCAGGGCGACCGCTCCGTCCTGGTCGAGGTGGACAACCCGCGCTACTCCGAAGCGCGCGACGCGCTGGCCCCCTTCGCCGAACTGGAAAAAAGCCCCGAACACATCCATACTTATCGGCTGACGCCCCTATCGCTGTGGAACGCCGCCGCCGCCGGCATGACCGCCGACGCCATGCTGGACGTGCTGCGGAAGTACAGCAAATTCCCGGTGCCGTCCAACCTCGCCGCCGACCTGGCGGAGGTCGTCGGCCGCTACGGTCGCGTTCGGCTGGAACGGATGCCCCCTCTCCCTTCCCTCCCCCCGCAGGTGGGCGAGGGTGAGGGCGGGGGCGCATCGGCCCTCCGGCTTGTCTGTAAAGACGCCGTTCTTCTGGAGGAATTGGCCCGCCAGCCCAAGGTGCGGACGTATCTCGGCGAGCGGATCGACGCGAGCAGCTTCCGCATCGATCCGGGCTTTCGCGGCGTTCTCAAACAAGCCCTCATCACCGTCGGCTATCCGGCCGAGGACGTGGCCGGCTACACCGAAGGCGCCGCGCTGCCGACCCACCTGCGGACCGTCGGCCGCAACGGCCTGCCGTTCCACGTCCGCGACTACCAGCGCGAAGCCGCCGACGTTTTCTACGCCGGCGGCGACGCCCGCGGCGGCAGCGGCGTCGTCGTGCTGCCGTGCGGCGCCGGCAAGACCATCGTCGGCATGGCCGCTATGGCCCTGATGCAGCGCAGCACCCTCGTCCTCACCACCGGCATCACCGCCGTCAAGCAGTGGCGCCGCGAAATCCTCGACAAAACCGATCTCACGGAAGAACAAGTCTGCGAATACACCGGCGACACCAAAGAGATCGGGCCGGTGACGCTGGCGACCTACCAGATCCTCACGCACCGCAATGACAAGACGGAGGAGTTTCCGCATTTCCAGCTGTTCGACAAGCGCGACTGGGGCCTGATTATTTACGACGAGGTGCATCTGCTGCCGGCCCCCGTGTTCCGCGTGACGGCCCACATCCAGGCCCGGCGGCGGCTCGGCTTGACGGCGACGCTAGTGCGCGAGGACGGCCGTGAGGCCGACGTGTTCAGCCTGATCGGCCCAAAGAAATACGACGTGCCGTGGCGCGAGTTGGAGACGCGCGGCTGGATCGCCGAGGCCGCCTGCGCCGAGGTGCGCGTGGCCATGCCCGACGCGCTGCGGATGGAATACGCCGTCGCCGAGTGGCGCGACAAGTACCGCATCGCCAGCGAAAACCCAGCCAAGGACGATCTGGTGGCCGCGCTGCTGGAGCGCTACGCCGGCAGCCGCGTCCTCATCATCGGGCAATATCTCAAGCAGCTCCGCCGATTGCGCAAGCGCTTCAACTTGCCGCTCATCACGGGCCAAAGCTCGACGGCCGAGCGCGAGGATTTGTATGACAAGTTCCGCCGCGGCGAGCTGCGTCAGCTGATCCTGTCGAAGGTCGGCAATTTCGCGCTAGACCTGCCGGACGCCAATGTGCTGATCCAGGTGTCCGGCACGTTCGGCTCGCGTCAGGAGGAGGCGCAGCGGCTCGGGCGCATCTTGCGGCCGAAAGCCAGCGGCGAGTCGGCCCATTTCTATACGCTGGTGACGCGCGACACCCGCGAGCAGGATTTCGCGCACCATCGCCAGCTGTTTCTGACCGAACAGGGCTACAGCTACCGCATCGCCGACGGCGGCGAGATGACGGAACAGCGGCAGGCGGCCGGGTGAAGCGTGACAAGGTGACAAGGTGAAAGGGAAATTTGAATGTGTTCTTATCTCGGTGAGCCGCTGATCCGCTGCAAGCACGCCGCTCCT
>DATKHW010001035.1:0-10645 GCA_035546275.1 Gemmataceae bacterium | reverse complement strand
AACTGCCCGACGAGGCGATCGTTTACAACTACCAGGGACTCTTGGCGCCCGCCGGCGAAGAGTGGACGCCAGCCGCTGAGCTGCGCGCCCAACATTTCTTGCAGCCGGCGCGGCTCAAGGACCTGTCGCAACGGCTGATGCAGGTGCGCGGCCAGGTTGCGACCGAGCGCGACATGCGCGATCCGCCGCCGGACATGCGGCCGCTGGAATCGGGCTTCATCGACCTGCCGCAGGCGCTGCTCGACGGCTACCGCCGCAAGGGCGACGCCAGCGACCTGGGCCGGGCGCTGACCCTCGCCGCCCGGCTGCGCGACGAGGCCGACCGCGTCGTGCTGCTCGGCGTCGGCGGATCGCAGCGCGCCGCCCGCGCCCTCTTCCAGGCCCTCAAGAGCACATACCACAATGAATTGCCGTCCGAAACGCGCCTCGGCGTGCCGCGCGTCTACTTCGACGGCGACGGCTTCGACAACGACGCCTTGCAGGAGCTGCTGGATCTCTTGCAGATCACCTGCGTCGATCCAGAGCAGCGCGAGGAGCGCTGGGCCGTCGTATGCCTGAGCAAAACCGGAGCGACGCTGGAGCCGAATGTGGCCCTGCGCGTCTTCCGGCGGGAAGCGACGGAGTATTACGGTCTGCGATCGGAATGGCTGCGCCGGCTGTTCGCCGCCGCCACAGGATCGACCAGCAAGCTCCGCAAGCTGTTCGTGGCCGAAGGCCACGCCGACGGCGACGTGCTGACGATCCCGGACAACGTCGGCGGACGGTTTTCCGCCTTCACGGCTGCCGGCTTGCTGCCGGCCGCCGTAATGGGGCTGGACGTGCGCGCCCTGCTGCTCGGCGCCTCGGCCATGACCAAGCGCTTCCTGGAAGAACCGTTCGAGCGCAACCCGGTGCTGCAATTCGCCGGCGTCAACTACCTGATAAGCGAGGAATTGCACAAGCCGCTGCGCATGATGTCCGTTTGGTCGAAGAAGCTCGAAGGGCTGGGCCAGTGGTACGATCATCTGCTGGCGGAAAGCCTTGGCAAGCAAGGCCGCGGGCCGACGCCGCTTACGACGGTGCAAACGCGCGACTTGCCCGCCCGCGGCCAGCAGCAGCAGGACGGGCCGCGCGACCGGGTCATCAACAACCTGGTCATTCGGAACGCCAAGGGCACGCCGATCCTGGTGCAGATGGCCGACCACAACGACGACGACCTGAACGCCTTTGCCCGCAAAGGACTGCCGGACCTGCTCTCGGCCGCCCATAGGGGCGCCAATCAGGCGTATTTCGACGCGGCCCGGCCGACGGCCGACCTGGTGCTGCCGGTGCTGTCCGAACATACGCTGGGGCAGATGATGCAAATGCTGATGCTGGCGACCGTAGTGGAAGCACGACTCATGGGCGTGAATCCCTATAGCCAACCGGGCGCGGAACCGTACAAACGCAACATGCTCTCGCAGTTGAGGAGTTAGCGGCCGGTGGCCAGTGGCCACTGCGGCAGGAGGAGCGAGCATGTCGCCGGAAGCAGGGCCGTGGCCGGTGCTGGATATGCAGGAGCGCCGCATTCTCGGCGTGCTGGTCGAAAAGGCCAAGACCACGCCGGACGCCTATCCGATGAGCCTCAATGCCCTCGTCACGGGGGCCAACCAAAAATCGAACCGCGATCCCATCCTCAATCTCTCCGATTTGGAAGTCGAAGACGCCCTCGTCCGCTGCCAGAAGAAGAACCTGGCCATCAAAATCACCGGCGGCCGCGTGGTCCGATGGCGGCACAACCTTTATGAGACGTGGCACGCGGACAAGATTGAATTGGCCGTGCTGGGGGAGCTGCTGCTGCGCGGACCGCAGACCGAAGGGGAGCTGCGCACCCGCGCCAGCCGCATGGAGCCGCTGGACGATTTGGACGCGCTGCGAACCGTGCTGCAACCACTCGTGCAGCGCAAGCTCGTCGTCTACCTCACGCCGGAGGATCGCCGCGGCGCGGTGCTGACGCACGGATTCCATGATCCGGAGGAGCTGAAGCATTTGCGCGCCCGGCATATGGCGGAGCCGGCTCCATTGAGCAGCCCAGCGCCCGTAGCCGTCGCGCCGCTGCCGCAGCCCCCGCCGGCCCTGGAAAGAGAACTGGCCGAGGCGCGGCAAGAAATCGCCGTGCTGCAACGGACCGTCGCTGCTCTGAGGAGCGAAATGGACGATCTGCGCGCCGATCTGCGGCAGTTCAAACAGTCGCTGGGAGCGTGAGGATCACGGTCCTTTCTTCAGCGGCGCCAGCGACCATCCGACCAGGCGGCCCTTCGCATCCCACTCATACGCGATCCGATACTGGTCGCCGCAGGTCACTCCTTGCAACCGTTTGTCAGCGCCCTGTTCGTAGGCGAGCGTCAAGCCGCTCGGCGTGCGCATCGCCTGCGGCGGGCCGTCCTTGTCGGTATAGGTAAAGCGCGTTTCGCCGCCGTCGAAATCGTGGATAGAACGCAGCCGGCCGTTGTCAAAATCCACGACGGCGGTCTGAGCGCCTTGGCCGACCTCTAGCCGAGTGGGGCCGTCCGGGCCATAAACGACCTTTTGCCGATAGCCCCAGGACGTTTCCATGTTAATCACTCGACCCACATCGTCGCGCTGCAACGTGACCTTGCCGAGCTTCGACGTTGCTTCCATCGGCCGGCCCGCGGCGTCATAACCCACGGTCGCCGTCGCCCCAAAGGCGTCCTTGGTCTCGACCACGTTGCCGTGCGCGTCCAGCTTCACCTGAAGCCAATCTCGCGTTTGCTCCCCGCGCACTACCGGGCCGCTGACGAACAGACCTGTCGCTGCGCCGGTCTTGGGATCGTACTCCACGCTCGCCTGCGTCGTGTTCGCCAAGCGGATGGATTCCAGCCTGCCGTCGCCCCGCCAGAGGCGCTCCAAAGCCGGCTGGCCGTCGCGCGTCAGCGAAGTCAGGCGGCCGGCGTCGTCGTAACCGGCGCCGAGCTGGGCGCCTCCAGGAAGCGTCCACTCCTCTGCATTGTCGTCGGCCCTGCGCCGGATCACGCACCGACCGCCGTCGGACGGCAGATCGGCTGCGATCTCCACGCCGTCCTTGTTATACGTCCAGGTCAGCCGTGTACCGTCGGCAAGGGTGCGCCGAATGGGGCGCAGGGATGCGTCGTACTGTGCGGATTCCTCCACCCGCGGGCTGACGCCGCGCCGCTCGCCGGGTTGGCTGAGGATCGCCGCGCCGCCGGACGGCGAGACTTGAATGTCATGCACCACGAGCCCGTCGCCGTCGCGCTCCGACAGCAGCCGGCCCGCGGTGTTGTACTCGAACCGCCGCTCGATGGGGGCCGCATCGCCATGCGTCGCCCGGATGGCATAACCCGTCGCCAGACCGTTTTTGTAGTCATAGTCGACTATGCCCTCCGGCGTCGCCGCGCGCGACAAAACGCCGTCGGGGCCGTATTCGTATTCGGCCCGCGACCCGTCGCCGCCGCGCGCCGCCGTCAGCCGGCCAGAGGAGTCGTAGCTCAGGTCGATCGACGCCCGCTTCTCGCCGGCGTACCAGCCCTCGATGGCGACGATCCGGCCCTTGTCGCGGCGGTAAAGCGTCGTGAACAGCGGCCTTTCCACGGCGACCAAATCGCCGTCTCGATTGAAACGCCACTTGCCGCCGTCGCGCAGAAACACCGTCGCCGTTCCGCCGGACCGGGCGTCTTCCTCGTTGAGCAAGCCGAGGCAGGGGCCGGCCGTCTCGGGAACCAGAAGGCTGCCGATGTCCTTCACCTTGCCCACCTCCGCGAAGATCGCCGTCGCGCTGCCGAGCGGCGTGTATAGCTGATAGACCGGCTTCAATACCATCGAATCGCCGTTATGCTCGACGGGGCGCTTCGCTTTCTCCAGTCGCGGCAAGTCCAGCGTCCACGCCGGACCGCAAACGTCCGTGGGCGAGAAAAACGAGTGGAAATGCCGTGTCAGTGAAATCTCCATGCCGCCTTCGATCGGGACGGACAGGTCTGTGACTTCGAGATGGTTCGCGCCAAGGGCGAGGCTGTCGTCGCCGGGCAAAGCAACGGCCTGGTAGTGCTTGCCGTCCTTCTCGAAGCGGACCGGGGTCATCAGGGGCGCGGCCGACACGGCCTGCAACACCGCCGGCGCCAGCGCATTGGCTGCGGGATCGTCGGCGACCGTGCGGACGGAATCGGGGTTGAGGCGGGCGCCGCCGTAGATGCGGACGTTGCCGCGTTTGAAGCTGCGGCCCGGCGTGGTCCGCGGCGTGGGACACGGCTGCACGGCGTACTCGCGCATCCACGCCGGCAGCGGTCGGCCCCGGTCGCGCAGCGTCTCGGCGACGCCGGCGATCAGCGCAACGCGGCGCAGTTCCTCAAATATCGCCACGGGCCGCGTCGCGCCGGATTCCGCCGGCGGCGTCAGCTTCGCCTCGCGCGCCAGATCGTCGTAGTGATCGGTGAACCAGCGGCAAAACGCCTCCGCGGCCGCGGAGGGCCTTCCGTCCGGTTTCGGTTCGAGCTGGCCGTCCTTAAGAATCATCTCCTGCGTTTTCAGCTGCAAGGGCGCGTCCAGCAGCGTAAGCTCCTTGGCGCTGGATTGGCGCCGGGCGACCTCGCGCGGCACGATCCAGAACCGCTCCCACGTCGCGTCCGCCTTGGCCGCCGGCGCGGCGCCGCTGAAAAGATTTACATAGTCTTTGATTCCCGTATGGATGTCTTCGCCGGATTCGTTGTCCGCGCCGAGCGAATAAGTCTTCATGACGCGGTCGCTCTGAAACAGCACCCAGCCGACGTAGCTGTCGCGGACCTTATCGTCCAGGCGGACGTTCATGTGATCGCCTTCGGGCGCCATCGGATCGGGGTCGATGGAAACGTAGAGGTTGTCGCCGGTTTCATAGACGCGGCGGAAGATCAGCACGACGTCGTCGAGGCGCAGCGGCGGCAGGCCGATCTCGCCCTGGTCCTCGGCGATCAGCACCAGCCGGCCATTCTTGTCCAGGGCGACGCCGCGGAGGGCGCCGAGGCCCTTGAGGGAGTCGCCGGCGCCGCGCAGGTAAACGCCGCCGACGTTGGCGCCGTCCAAGGCGCCGGCGCGCGAATGCGGGTCGCGCGTCTCTCGGGCGCCGACGCCGCTCCAGCCGCCGTCGTCGTCATCGACCCCGCGGTGCGGAGGCCAATAGCTTGGATGCCATTGCGAGCCGAGAAGGCGAATCTTGAACCAGTCTTCGCTCGTCGGGTCGTCGAATGCGGGGTCGAACAGCGGGCCAATCAGCCTAGGGCCGGCAGAGGACGTCCAGCCTCGGGAGAAACCCGCAGAACCCCCGGTCTTTTCGCCGAACCAGCCTTCCTTGATGTCCTTAATGTGCCCAGCCCAGTCGATCGCGTGCTCGGTCCACGAATAGGCCCGGGCTGCATTCGACGAGTGCGGCAGGACCTCTCCCCGCACATGCAGCTCTCCAGCGACAACCCCAAGCAGATCCCAGCTGGCCGCGCCCGGCTTGCCGCGAATATCGTTGGCAATGCTGCTCATAAAATCCTTCGCCGTACCGACGATGGGGACGAAACCCCAGGCAGCGGCCCACTTCCGCTGATTGACCGTCGTTACTTCGGAATCCAGGGCAGCACGCCGCCGAGGATGTCAAACCCCCTCGCGGTCCAATCGCTTCCGGAAGCGCGGGCCTGGTCGGCCTTGGCCGCGTACCAGCGGGCGGCGAAATCCGCATTGAGCAGGTCGGACAGATCTTCCCAGTCCAATGCGGGCTGACGGTCGGCGCCGGAGCAGTCGTGATAATTCACGGGATCGTCGCCGCAATAGGCGCAGGCGCACAAGTCATTGGCGGATCCCATCGGCGTCCGGTGCTGGGGATCGCGTTGCAGGAAGCGGCCCAGGGTCGGCTCATAGGCCCGCGCCCGCGCCAGGTACAGCCCCGTCGGTGCGTCATAGAACAGTCCCGTGAAGCCGGGCTGCAAACCATCCGGCGGCGACGACGGGACGCCGAAAGCGTCGTAATCGCGCCAATCGCTGTCCGCGATCCGGCCGTCGGCGCCGGTCGTCGCGCGCACCGAGCCGAGATGGTCGAGCAGAAAGAAGCGGACCTGGCCGTCCGTCAGCGCCGCCAGCGGTCTATCGCCTTCCCAGATGTAATACGTCTTCTTGTCGCCTTCGAGGGCCGTCAGCGGCCGCCAGCTGTCGGCTCGCGGATCGGTCACGAACCGGGTCGCCGCTCCCGCTTCCGCCCGGCCGACCAGGTCGCCGGCGCCGTCGTAACGGTACTCCACCTTCGAGCCTACGACGGCCGACGATCGCAAGAGACCGTCCGCCGTGTAACTCAGCGACGCCTCGCCGCGCAACCCAGCATAGCGCGTTAGTGCGCCGGCGCCGTCCTGCTCGCATGGCAGGCCGCCGTGTTCGACCAGCCGCCCGGCCCAGTCGCATTTGCTGGCGACCGCCTTGTCGTCTGGCCCAACGACCTTGGTGCGGTTGCCGTACGGATCGTAAGCATAGGCGGTTTTGCCCTTCCGGGAGTCGTCCACGGCCGTCAGGCGTTTCGCAGTGTCGTATTCATAGCGAATGGTCTTTTCGCCGCGCCGCGTCGTCTCCTTGATCTCAGCGATACGGCCGTCGGGCCGGTAGGTGTATTGAAATTGAGCGAGGATAAGCCGGTCCTTGTCTGCGTGGGTGATCGACGCCAGCCGACCGTCGGGCCGGCAGCGCCAAACCGTCGCTATCCCATTGGGCAGGGTGCGCGCGACCTCGCCGTCGCCGGGGCGGTACTCATAGCGGACGTCGCCGGCCGGCGTCTTCATCGCCGCCAGGCGGCCCTGGAAATCGTAGGCGTATTCGATGGTGCAATCGGCCCCGACGTGCAGCGCGGTCACGCGGTCCAGGCCGTCGTATTCGAATCGGACATCCGGCAACCCGGCACGTCCCACGCGCGTCAGGCGGCCGAAACCGTCGTGGGCATAGGACGTTTCACCCGTCGCGTCGGTCATCGACCGCGCCTGGCCGAACTCGTCGAAATCCAGGGCCACGGATGAACCGTCGGCGAGCTTCTTTTCCAAGCGTTGCAAGCGCTTCCTGCCATCCTGGTGATAGGCGAACGTCGTCGGCCGACCGGCGGGGTCCACCACCCTGACTGGCCGGCCGTCGTCGTCGCGTTCAAAGCGCCATTGCAGAGGCGCATCCTCGGCTTTCGCTTGCTGCGGTCGCTCCGGTGCCGCCCCCGGCGTGGTCTCAGGCGGGACAGGCGTCTCGGTTGCTGGCGTCGGGCCGGCGGCGCGGGGGCCGCAGCCGGCGAGGAAGGCGGTCAGAACAGCCGCCAGCGGAGAGAATCGTGTTCTCATGGGAGAGGTCCTCGCGCGGCCGGACGCGGCAGGTCGTTGCGCCGCGGCTCACAAACCTCCCTGGCGCTGCATCCAGATATAGACGATCACGCCGATGATCCCGGCGATGAGCAGCAACGGGATTGTCACGCAAATGATCGCTATGAGCAGGTTCGACCCGCCGGTGCGGCCGTTGTAGGCGTATTTGCACTTCCTGCAGCGAACGTGATTGACCAGAGGCGGGACGTAGAAACTGCCCCAAAAGGTATACATCACGCGCTTGGGGTCCTCCGCGCCGCAGCGGGGACACGGTTCGAATCGGCTCTTGCGGGCCGGCGCATCCTCGTCCGCTTCCACTTCGACTTCGACCTGCGGCTTGCGCACGGCCTTGCGCGCGGTCGGTTTTTCGTGGGTGATTTCGTCCGGCCCCGTCTCTCCAGGCACGGCCACCATGTGCTCGCAGCGAGGACAGGCCACCTTGGCGCCGGTATGGTTGGCGGGCGGACGGAACCGATTTTGACAATTCGGACAGGTTAAGATGGCAACCATGAGGGAATGGTCTCCGTAAGGGCCG
The DNA here is from genome assembly GCA_035546275.1 of Gemmataceae bacterium. Lineage (GTDB taxonomy): Bacteria > Planctomycetota > Planctomycetia > Gemmatales > Gemmataceae > UBA4732. Next base: position 2,782 of record DATKHW010001035.1, on the reverse strand, counting down.
GCGGCGGCGAATTTAGGGATCGGATCAAGCGATGGAAGAATGGTAATGGATGGCCGCCGCGGCTGGCAAGCAAATTACGCGGAAATCATGGGCTGTCCGCTCCTCCCACGCCGCGCGGAGTTCCGTTGACGCCGCCGCAGCGATGGACCCAGGTTTCGTCGGATTCACTCCTTGACCGGCTTAATGCGCTTCGGCCCGACCCATTCGTCCCACTCATCGCCGTAGTCGTCGTAGTGGACCTTATGCAGGCCGAGGCGGCCTTCCAGCACCTTGGCCGGCCACCATTTGCCGCCCCATTCGACCTGCACGGCGACGCCCGCCGCGAACTCCGGCGGCGGCTTGTACGCGCGAATGCGATCCGGCCCAACCCATTCATTCCACTCCGGGCCGTAGCCGCCGTAACGGATAAGCGTCTTGCCGTCCTTGACCGCCAAGATGTGGGCGTGCCACCATTCGTCGTGCCATTCCACCTCAACCCGGTCGTCGGCCGGCGCCCCCTCGCCGGGGCGTTTCGGCTTGCCAGCGGCGACGGCCAGCAATGTCTTTGCGTCGAAGCCGTTGGCGGTTGAGAAATAGGAGAGCTGTTCCTCGTCGAACGCCATCCTCGTCTCGGTGTAGCGAGCCAACTCCGCCAGCGTCACGCGCCCGTCGCCGTCCAGGTCCACAGCCGGGTCGCCGTTCAGCCCCTGGAGGAGGCTTTCCGTGAAGGTCCAGTTGCCGGTCGATTCGCAGGTCGGCTGCACTGAGGTCAGGACTGCATACTCGATTTTACCTTTGCGCTTTGCCGCTTCGACGCCCAGGCCGCCGGAATAACAGCAGTCGGCCGCCAGCAGCACGCGCGAGCCGTGAAAATTCGCCTCGACGGCGTCGATAATCGAAGCCGCGGACCAGCCGGTTTCTTCCGTCTTGGCCGTGATGTCGTAGTTGGCGAAATACGTGGCGTCCTTTACGCGCGTCCCGTGGCCGGCGTAATAAATAATTAACAGATCGTTTTCCTTCGTTTTCGGCAGGACGTCGTCGAATGCTTTGTCGATGTGCGCCAGCGTCGCCTGCTTGTCTTCCAGAAAGACTACTTGCTCTTCGGGCACGCCGTGTTTGCGGAAGAACTCGACCAGCTCGGCGTCGCGGCGGCCCTCCTTGGGAAACCCGCCGTATAGCTTGCTCGCCTTCCACTCCAGCACGCCGACCGCGATGACCCAGGTCTTTTCTGGCTTCCAACCCAACTCCTGGGCGGAGGCGCAAGCGGACCACAGCCCGCACAGGGCGACCACGATCGCCGACGTGCAACGCCGGACGGAATTCCTCGACATGTGGATTTCTCCCTTTCGAGTCGGACTTCAGGGCCGCGGGAACAGATGGCCCCACGACAACAGCTGCGGATCCTTCGGCGGCGGGTCGGCCGGTTTGAGGAACCCCGCCATCACAAGGATTCCCACCTGAAAATACGTGGCGTCGGCGTCCGATGGGCTGCCGGGGTAGTGGCCGAAGCCGCCGTCGCCGTTGCGGCACGACAGCGCCCACGCCGCCGCTCGATCGATCGCCTTTTTCACCTCCGGTTTGTCGCCGTCGAGCTGCGCGAGGCAGAAGACGGCGTCGAACGCGGCGTGGCGGTCACGGGCCAGCGGATTGAGCATCCAGCTGCCGTCGGGCTTCTGATCGTGCAGCGTCCGCGCCACGATGGCGTCGGCCTTCGGCACGGCGGCGCCGATCAGCCGGTAGTAGTGGACGAGATGGAACGTGGTCGCGACGTGATCGTCGAGGTAGCCGTCGTCGGCCTGGGGCATGAGGGCGCGCATCTTTTGGTCCTGCTCCGCCGGGAACGGCTTGCCCAGGCACGCATAGGCCAACGGGAAAAAGCTGGTGGTGTAGAGCGGCAGCTTCTTGTAGTCGCCGTCGAGCGTCCGCTCAAACACCGGAAGCGGATCGTATTTGGGCTTGACGCCGAGAGCGTGCAGGGCGACGAGTCCCTGCGTGGTATTGTAAACGCGGGTCAGCGGCGCCTGGGGATCGCCGGTGCCGCGGACATGATAGAAAGCGCCGTCCTCCTTCTGGCGAGCCAAGAGGTTCGCCGTGGTCTTCGGCTCGTCGGCCAGCGTCAGGCCGAACGTCTTGTGCAGTATCACGGCATAGGTAAGCGGCGCCATGTCGCTGAGGGCGCTGTCGGACATGCCGCGGTAGTCGGGATCGACGCCGGGACGGAAGGAGCCGTCGGGGAGGGCAGTCTTCGCCCAGAACGCCTGGAGACCGGCGATGACCTCATGCGGCGTAGCGGCGGGGGCGGATTCGTCGGCAGCCCGGGCCGAGGCTCCACAGAGGATGAGCGCCAGGGCTCCGGCAGTCCGGATGTTGAGAATGCTGTTTCGCATATGAGCGCCCATTGTGGATCGGCGAGCGGCACGTGTCAACGGTCCCGGTGTTTCACGAATTCCTTTGCGATTCACGGCCCGGCCGCGTTACACTGCTCATCCGCGGACGTATCCCTTGCTACCGGAGATTCGCCATGTCGCTTCGTCAACTCTTCGTCGGCCTGGCCGTCCTGATGGCGCCCAGCCTGCTGGCGTACGCCCTGTCGGCGGCGGAACCGAAGCCGGCCGCGGACGGGCTGGAGGAAAAGGAGGAGAAATTCGATTACACGATCGAGGGCCAGACGAAGCACGGGACGCGGAAGGTGGTGACGCTGGACCTAGGCGGCGGCGTGACGATGGAGTTAGTGCGCATCCCGCACGGCACCTTTATGATGGGATCGCCGGACTCCGACAAGGACGCTGACAACAACGAGAAA
>DATKHW010001034.1:0-3634 GCA_035546275.1 Gemmataceae bacterium | reverse complement strand
GCCGCCACACTTCCGCGCCGCCCGGCAAATGCCCACTTCCGGCTGTTGCGGTTCGTGAGGCAATGACGGTTCACAGACCGAGGCCTGCGTCGCGCCGCGGGACGGCGAGAGGGTGGGCATGGCAGGTGGAACGAATCGCTGGGCCTTCGTATGCGGACAGCCGCTGATGTCACGCTCGTGTGCTGCTTGAGTGCGGGCAGTCTGCTTCTTGGATACGCGCTCTGTTTCCCGTGCTTCAGCTACGTGCCGCTCCTCTGGGGCGTCGGCCTCGCCGTGGCATTCCTCGCGTGCTTTGCTGCCTGCGTCGCGCTGCGATGGAAAGCGAGAGCGGCCCCGTATGTCCTGACCGCCTCTGGCTACTCAGTCGCCTTTGTCGTTGCGGTCGTCGCCTTTACCAATGTCGAGCGCGTCGAGCGTTACGAGTGCAACTGGAAGATGGGCGCCGACGGCGTGGCGGTCGATCTGAGTCCGGTCGGCGGCTTCAGTTGGTCCCGCGTCGATTCAGACCAACTGGCCCATCATCTGCTGAAAGACGGACCGCCGACAGTTTCCGTGGACGTGGAGGTCATCAGGGATTTCGGCAAAGTCAGGGCGCGTGGCCTGATTCTGCGCGTGGACGGCTTTCCCGTCCGCGAACCCGAACCCTAGCCCCTTGACCTCCGCCGCCGGCTGGGGGAACATGGGGACGACGAACTTGGCGGCCCACGACTACCGTTCTCTTCTGTGGAGGCCGTGAAGCGTGAGCGCTCCCGACCTGTGCGGTGTCGGATCTCTCTTCTTCGGCGTCACGGTCCCCGCGGCTGTTCTGCTGTTGGTTTTGCGCACACGGCGAGCCGTCGGCTCCTCCCTGACGCCTCTGGAGACGGCAAAGGCCGCCGTCGTGATGCTGACCTCAGAGGAGATGCAAGAGTTCCGGCGCTGGCTAGGCCCGGCCGAAGCGCCGCAATCGCCCCCGACTCATCCCAGCGAGGGCATTTTCCGAGGCCCATCAGGCGTTACGTCTTAGGGTTTAGGTGCTGCCAGGGCAAGGTTATAAAAGCACAGCACACAAACCCCGACGCTGCGTCATGCGCCGCCGCTGGCGCCGCCAAACAAAAAGGCCCGCCGTAATTCCCGGCGGGCCTTGCCTTTAATGGAGCCACGGGGATTTGAACCCCGAATTCCACAATGCCATTGTGGCGTGATCCCCTTTCACTATGGCCCCGCGGCGGCGATCGTTAAGTTAGCGAACTCGGCCCGTTCTGTCAATTGCCGCGGCCGCCGCGCCGAAACTCCGCTGGACGGATCGGCGGACCTTTCGCAGAATGCGGAAACTGCGGCAGCGTTCACGCCCCGCATGAACTACACTAAGCGCAGGAACAGGACGAACCGCTTACTCCCCACCGACAGGAATCCGTTGTGAATAAAAGCATCCTCGGGACCCTTTCGCAATGCGGCCGCGGCGCCTGGCGCTGGCTTAACGTCAAGCCGCGCATGCTCGTGGCCAAGTACCTCTTGGCCGGCGCCCTGCTGGCCTTCGTCGTCTGGCTCAACTGGGGCCATCCCGACGCCCCGGAGGCGACGCCGGCGCTGGGGGCCAGCACCATCGGCCTGGCCGCGTCGCCCCTCGGACCGGGGCCGCTTCTGGCCGCCGCCGCCGTCACGCCGGGCCGCGTTCATCCCGACGACCGCGGCCTCGGCTACGTGTGGCAGCACCACGTCCTGCAGCGCCAGCCGATCAACTTCGGCGCCCTGAGCCTGGCGTTCGTCTTCCTCGCCGTGGCGCTGCCGATCACCTATGTGCGCTGGTGGGTGCTGGTCCGCGCCCAGGACCTCGACTTCAGCGTCGGGGCCGCCTTTCGGCTCGGCACGATCGGCCTGTTTTTCAGCACGTTTCTGCCGGGGTCGGTCGGCGGCGATCTCGTCAAGGCGGCCGGCATTGCGCGGGAACAGAGCCGCCGCACCGTGGCCGTGGCGACCGTCGTCATGGATCGGCTCGTCGGATTGTGGGGCCTGTTCTGGCTGGTCGCGCTGATCGGCGGCGGCTTCTGGATGAGCGGCGGCCTGGAAGGGTCGGCGGTGGGACCGTCCAAGCTCATCGTCGGCGTGTCGCTAGCCGTCGTCGCCCTGTCGCTGACCGTCTGGTTCGCGCTCGGCCTCCTTTCGGATGCGCGGGCGACCGCCCTGGCCGACCGCCTGGCCCGTCTGCCGAAAGTCGGCGGCTCGGTCGCGGAGCTGTGGCGGGCCGTCTGGATGTATCGCAAGCGCCAGGCCAGCGTCTTCTTCGCTCTTTTCCTGTCGCTCATCGGCTTTTTGGGCTTCATCCCCGCTTTCTACTACAGCTCCGTGACGCTGGGCGAAGCCGGCGCCGGATTGGTGCCGACTCTGTTGCAGAACTTCCTGTTCGTGCCGATCGGCTTTGTGGTGCAGGCGGTCGTGCCGCTGCCGGGCGGCATCGGGGCCGGCGAATACGGCTTCGGCAAGCTGTTCCAGTGGTTCGGCTGCCCCGAGCCGAACGGCGTGCTCAGCTCGCTGGTCTACCGGGTGGTGACGCTGGCCCTGAGCTTGCTCGGCTATCTCGTCGTGGCCGGCATGGGCGGCAGCGGCCGGACCGTAACGTCCGGCTCGACGCCGGAGCTGCCGGCCGTCACGGACGAGCCATGGGCGCGCGCCGACAGCGTCATCGCCGCGGATGCGGCCGCGACGCAGTGAAATTCGGCGAGCCGGGGGCGTCAGCCCCCGGATGAAAGGTTCCGCAGCTGAAACCATATCCGGGGGCTGACGCCCCCGGCTCGCCTTTCCGCGGAGCAATCGGCATGCGCGTCGATTTCTACGGCCTGGCCTTCGAGGCGCCGCGAGTCACCTTTTTCCTCCGTTCGCCGTGGCGCTCGTCCCATCTGGAACACCGCCTTTTCGAGGCGGTGCGGACGCTGCCGCGCGTCGAAGGCGAAGAGGCGCCGGACGAGCTGCGCATCCACATCGCCGATCCGAAAACTTGGCGAATGGCGCTGCAGGCGACCACGCGCGTGCTGAAAGGCTGGGAAGAGGAAGCCGACCCCGGCAGCGAAAAGCGGTCGTGGCGCTGGATGCTGGAGGCCGACGCCAACGCGGCCGGCTACGACCACCAGGGCGAGCCGGTCAGCCTGTGGTGCTTCCTGCGGCTCAGCCTCGACCGCGGCGGCCTCGACGAGCCGGACAAGGGCGAGGACGTCGATCTGGACGGCTTCGGTCTGCAAATCCACGGCGAGCGATCCGCGTCGTGAGCGTCTTTCACGCGGCGGCGATCCTATCACTTCTTGGCCGCTCCTCAACCGCCGACCGCGGCGCCCGATCGCATCCGTTTCCCACGCTATTCTCAGATTAGATGAAGGTATCTTCATCTTGTCATATATTTTTAATTTTATATCTTCTTGACAATAAGGCGCCGCACTTCCACAATCTTTGGTAGTGCGGCCCGAGGTTTACGTTCAGGAACGCTTGGTTTTCTACCCCAAGGACGACCGGCGCAACGCTCTTCCTTCCCAAGCCAATCGCCCGATCTCAGCATGTGGAATCATCGTCCTTCCTCATACAAAGGAGTCCAGGTCATGCCACGTTTGCTTCGGTTCCGCCAGGGGCGCGGCTTCACGCTGATCGAGCTGCTGGTGGTGATCGC
>DATKHW010001033.1:0-5798 GCA_035546275.1 Gemmataceae bacterium | reverse complement strand
GCCGTCGCCAACGCCAACGCCGACGACGCTAAGGTAGTGGTGTGGGTCGAGAACGGCTGGGCCGCCCTGGCGGTCAACGACGGCCGATGGGGATACGGCTGGAGTACGAACTCGCTCGATGAGGCGGAAAACAACGCGATCAACGCGGCCGGCGGCGGCTCCATTCTCTGCTGGGCGGCGTCCGGAAACTAGACCGGCCCTGGAAATTGACGTTCAAGAGGGCGGGAATTCCCGCCCTCTATTGATTTCTGGACGCGCCTTCTCCCCTATTTGGACTCGTTCAAGATTTCGAGAATGTCCTTGCTAATGTCCATGCCTTCGGCTGAATACAGCGGGATCATAGCGCTCGCGCCCATCTTGCGCTCGACGTTGGCAGGGCTAAACAAATCCTTGGGGTCGAGCGGCTCATTGAACTGCAGCACGAGATCGAGGTCGTGGGCTTTGGCGTAACGAGTCGAGGCCGCCTCCACATCCTTGCAGATCAGTACTATCTCGTCGGACGCCTGTTTTGTCAGCTTCGCTTTCGCATGACCATTGACGGCCTCAATCGCCTGTTGCTCGTTTTTCAGCTGCGTTTCAATTTCTTGGCGGCGCTTTTCGCTGACAGGATGCTCCGCGTCGCTCGCCTCCTTGCGCAGGTTCTCCATCAAAGCTTGTCTGCCCTTGATCTCGGCCTGAAAGGGTTGCACTTCGGCTTCCATCGCCGCCTTATAGGCCTTGTATTTATCGCAGTTGGAAATTACATGCGTCAGGTTGACCAATCCGATTTTCGTTTCGGGCGCTACGGGCGGCATCTTCTTTTCCTGCGCCCACAACCGTCCCGCGATTACCAACCCGACGACGACGATCACCAGCGCGCCACCGGCCGCAAGCAGTTTCCTCATGGTCCTTCTCCTTCAGAACCGGCCGCCCCACGAGCCGGGCAGTCCGCGACGGCCCCGACCTTGGGGGAATGGAGAAGTCTACCCATGCGGAGAGCCGGCCGTCAATGGCCTGGCCGAGGATCACGGCTGCTTGCGCGGCGCCGGCAGGACCGTGTCCGGCGGCGGCAGGACGACATCCGGCAGCGGCGTGTGTGTATCCGGCTTTTTCAGATCGAAAGCGTCTTCGGAAGGCTTATCGCCCACAGGATAGCGCTGTACTTGGCCGACGGGGACGAGGGCCGACGGATAATCGCGGTCGTGACACGGAATCGGCCCGGCGGCGCGGAAACGCCTCTACCCCAAAATCAAGACTTGAGGACGCACTAGTTAATTCGAGCCCACTCCCCCCGCCACGACTCTGCGGCAGCGGGCCACGTCCCAGCAGGCGTGGTGGGCGACGGTGCTGAGCCAGCGGCGCAACCGCAGGGTGGGGTTGCAGCGGAACGCCCGCGTCGCCCGGACCAGCTTCAGCAGCACATCCTGGGAGACGTGCCGGGCGTCGGCCTCGTGCAGGGATGACGCCTGGCCTTCCAGTGAAGTGGCGCTGCCCAATAAACCGCCGGATCGAGTACGTCCGTGTTCCCCAGAAGCCGCACCTGCATCCGAAAATGCCCGGGCCTTCCTTGTACGGCGTGCCGCTGCGGCGGCGTCGCCAGCCGGGCAGGGCCTGATGGGCTGTGTGCAGTGGGTCGCCGAGCATCCGCCGCAGGGCGAGCAGGGAGGGCGACGACGAATGCGAGGAACGTCTCCACGATGATGAGGTTATTCGGATTCCTCGGCTCGTAGAAGGAAGACTCGACCATGTCTTTCTGCTCCTCAGGGGCAGGGACTGGTGGGGGCGACGACACTCATGAGGTGAATTCCCGCGGGCGCGGCGTACAGCGGGACGCTTCGGGCGAAAGGGCGCATAATGACATGGCTCGTCCTCCGAGCCGGCGACGGCTCCGCACTCGTCGCCCTGCGAGGGGGGCCGGCGCAGGCCAGGCCGTGTCTGGCCGTCGCCCGTACATGGCCTTCTCGGACAGTGCGGGCCGGGAGGAAACGACGATGAAATCCGCGGCGCAGAGTGTTTCGGTCGTCCTCGTGACGGCGGCGCTTTGGATGTCACCCCAGCCGTCGGCCGCCGGCGGGACTGCGACGTGGCGCGACGAGAAAACCCCACCCGCCCGTGATTACCAGTTCGACGGGACGATCTCACGCCCGGTGCTGGAGAACTACCTGTCCCGGTCCATCTCGATGGAGGGGCTGCTCAACGGCCGCGGCGACCTCGACGACAACATCCGCATGTTGAAGACCACCGGCGCCAAGTTCATCGGCCGGAGCCTTTGCCTCTGGGGCCGCGAGGCCGACCTCCTCCACAACCTCGAACGGGCCAAGCAGCAAATCCCCAAGGTCCTCGAGGCCGACCCGGACATGATCCTGCAAGCCTGCGTCTTCGAGATCGTGACCAAGCAGGTCGAGCAGGTCCCGGTCCCGGACTGGGCGTTCACCGCCCTGGGCCAGCCGGTGGAGAAAAGGAACTTCCGCTACGCCGACATGCTCTACCCCGACGGTCGGCGGAAGGATCAGTGGGGCCGGGACGCCTCCGTGCCCGACGTGAGCCGGCCGGAGACGAAGCTGTGGTTCTACTTCCTGGCAGCCTCATACATCGACCTGGGCTTCGAGGCGATCCACTTCGGCCAGGCCGAGATCATGAACGGCAACGACCGCGACCTGGCGCATTGGTCGCAGCTGCTCGACCTGGTCCGGGCCTACGCGGCGAAGCACGCCCGCCGGCATCTGGTGCTGTGCGACGCCCACGTGCCCAGCGGCGGCCTGGTGCGGGACGGCAAGCTGCTCCTCGACTTTCACTCCTTCCCGCTGCGGATCAAGGAGGTCCCCGACAAGCCGCAGGAGGCGGTCCTGGAGGTGGGGTTCTCCGACTCCATCTACGGCCGGAGCAAGGGCGGCGTGACGCCCAGCGGCTGGAAGTGCGACCACCTGCCCTACCTGGTGGAACTCGACAACTGGGGCGCGAGCCGGCGGCCGGGCGAGGCGAAAGCGGGCGGCATCTGGGTCTGGGGCTACGACGAGATCACCTGGTTCGCGCACCAGAGCAAGGAGTACCGCGCCTCCTGGTTGCGCTACGCCCGCGACTGGGTCCGCAAGACCGACCCCAACGGCTTCCTGGAGATGCCCGGCAGCCGGACGATGCGCTCGCCGCTGGACGGCAAGCGGTGGTATTACGCCAATGCGCCCAGCGAGGCCGTCCCCGACGGCCTCGGCGACGAGGAGGCGATCCGCTCCATCTGGGCGGGCGAAGCCGGAGGGAAGTAGGCCGAACCCATGTCCCAAGGCGGCGCGCGCCGTAGCCGCGCCTGAAACACGGTCGGGACGCGCGACGGCGCCCCGGTCGCCGGCCAGGGCCCGACTGACCCGGTGCAGACGTGCAACTGCACTTGCAAGGCTTCTAGGGACGTTGCCCGAACCGTTGTGCGAGGTAAGATGGCCGCGTGGCATGACGAGGCGGAGGGGTGCGTGCGCCCGCTCGGTTGGACGGAAAACACATGAACAAGCTCCTGGTTGGCGCGTTGGCCGTCGCGATTGCCGCCGGCGTTTGCGGCGGCGCGACCGATCCCGCCGACGCACATCCTGACTTGCACCTGATCCCGTGGCCCAAGACGTTGCAGGCGGGCGCGGGGTACATGCCGCTGACCGCCGACAGCCGTATTGTGGCGGGCGACGAGCAGCTCCGGCCGCTGGCCGAGGTGCTGTCCGGCGAGATCGCCGTGCTGACGGGCCTGAAACTCAAGACGGCCACTGGGGGCGGCAGGGACGGCGATATTGTGTTCCAGATCGACAAAGCCCTGCGGGCGGATGAGCCGATCCTGGTCGTCCGCAAGGGCGAGACGGAGCGAACGACCGATGGGGCGCACACCATCGCCGTCGATCGGCAGGCAATCGTCACAGGGTTCGACTACCGGGCCGCGGCGGAAGGAAGTTCGACAGTCCTGCAACTGCTGAGCCGGGCGGACGGCGTTATTCGGCTTCCCAAAGCGACCATCAAGGATTGGCCGCACGCCGATTACTGCGGCGTGTTGCTGGACGTCGCGCGACAGGACCATCCCATTGAAGCGATCAAAAAGGTCGTGCAACTCTGCAGGCTCTACAAGGCCCGCTACCTGCAACTGCACCTGACCGACGATCAGGGCTGGACCTTTCCGTCTACCAAATATCCGCAGTTGGGGTCGAAAAACTACGGTGCGCACGGAGGGGTCGCGCCGCGGGTTTACACGCTGGCGGAATTGAAGGAGCTGGTCGCCTACGCCGACGCTCGCGGCGTCACGATCGTGCCGGAGCTGGAAATGCCCGGCCATTCGGGCGCGGCCGCGCGCTCGGCGCCCGAAATCTTCGACGCGATCAACCCCGAATCCAACCAGCCGGTCGGAATCGGTTGCATGAACATGTCGAGCGAGACGCTCTATCCAGCCCTCGATACGATCATCGGCGAGATGTGCGATGTCTTTCAGTCGTCGCCCTATTTCCACATCGGCAGCGACGAGGTGACCTCCGGCCGGCTGTCGCTGAACAACGGCCACCAGGCGTTCATGGATAAGCATGGTCTCAAGAACGACGGCGAGTTGGCCGACTACTTCGTCCGAGAAGTGTGCGCGATGGTGAGAAAGCACGGCAAGAAGGCGATCAAGTGGGAGGGCCTGTCGAATTACGCGACCAAGGATGTGGTCCTCATGTGCTGGGAGAACAACAGCACGGTTGCGGGCGAGGCGATCGCGCGCGGCTATACGACGATCACTTGCCCTTGGGGCCTCGGCGTGCCGTGGCAAGAGTGGAACATGTACCGCTGCAACGCCAGCCAGCTGAAGCAGGGGGATTCCGTGCTGGGGGCGACCCTCGTGGCCTGGGAGCAGTCGCCGGAATTTCACATTCAAAGCCTCCGCAATTTGCCGAGCCGTCAGGAACGCACCTGGGGACCCGACAACAAAGTCACCGTTGCGGGGTTCGCCGCCCGGTTCCAGCCGCTCGACGCCGCGGCCGGCAAGCTGCTTGGAATTCCGGTGAAGCTCCAGGCCGAGGCCGATTTCTCAACCTCGGTGGGCGTTTGCGATTTCCTCGACCCCGCCTTCGCTCTCGACGGAGACGACGCCACGTTTTACAAATCGGCCGTTCCCCCCAAAAAGGGCGACCGCTTCACCGTAACGCTCAAGCAGTCGAAGCTGGTCCACGCGATCGAGGTGCTTACGGGAGTCAACGGCGGCGGGCTGCTCAACGGCGGCGAGGTGCAGGTTTCGACGAACGCCGCCGATTTCACCACCGTGGGCAAACTCGACCAGGGGGCGGCCAAGATCGTGCTCAAGGACAGCCCGGTTCGGGCGGTCAGTCTGGTCGCCGCGTCCGATCAGAGCGAGCCGCTGGTGGTGCGGTCGATCAACCTGCAATGGATGGTCGAGACGTCGGGCGTCGTCCACAACCCGAACACGGCCGTCGGCGCGGGGAACGTCGCTGTGATTAAAGGCGATACGGAGTTCGCTTATCCGATCGGCGCCTGCGCGGTCCCCGTCGTCAATCGCAACTTCACCCTCAAGCTCGACAACGGCGGGAATCCCTGCACATTCAGTGGACCCATTTCCGGCTCCGGAAAGGTAGAGATCCACGCGAAGGGCCACGATGCGCCGCTGACGCTTGCCGGCGAGGCCCCGAACACCATGCAGGGCGCATGGCTCGTCAAGGGCGGACGCGTCGTCCTTGCCAAGCAGCCTGACGTCGACGCCCTCGGCGGCACGATCGTCGTCGCGCCAGATGCGGACTTGCTGTGGAGCGGCAGCAACCAGATCAATGACGCCGCGCAGATCGAGCTCATGGGTTCGGACAAGGGGG
>DATKHW010001032.1:0-15495 GCA_035546275.1 Gemmataceae bacterium | reverse complement strand
GAAACAGGTCGTCGCCGCCCAGCGTGAAGAACTCGCCGTTGGCCGGCAGACCCGTCGCCCCGTACACCCGCACGGCAAGGCGTGTGTCGGCCAACCATTCCAGCGTCGGCCGCGCCGCTTCTTGCAAGGTCGGACAGCCGGCCAGAACCGGCGTCAGGTCGGGCAGATAGCGGACCGTCGAAACCTGGGCCGACGCCTCGTTTAAGCCTTGCAGCTGCTGCAAGCCCGCCGCCCCGCCCTGATAGAGCAGGTCCAGCCGAAAACCCCCTTCCGGGTCCCAATAGGGGGTCAAATAGTCGAGCCGGTAGTGCAGGCCGGCCGTCGTCGTTTGGTCGAAACGCTCGCCGCCCGGCACGGTCTCCTTGGGCAGCGGGAAGAAATTCTGCTGATACGACGTGAACGCCTCCAGGTAATGCGACGGAGGCAGGTAGAGGCTGTCCCCGCGCATGAAGATGTACCGGCCGAACACCACGCCGCGGACCGCCGTCTCGTCGCCGCCCAGGGTCGTGGTCAGCCGGCGCTCGGCGTTCATGCCGATCTGGAAATTCGGGTCGAGCACGTGGTCCCACAGGGCGTCGACGCCGACGACCAGATCGCGATAGTCGGTGCGGTAGGCGGCGTAGACGCCGCCGTCGAAATCCTGCGTTCGGTAGGCCGCCGCGCGAAAGCCGGCCATCGTCGAACGCGTGTACCAGGGATCGTCGTAGATCGAGCCGTAAATCCACGGCCCGTAAATGATGTTCCAGCGATCGTAATAGTTCGTCAAATCCGTTTCTTCGAGAAACGTGAAGATCGGGGCGAAGCGGACGCGCACCGGCGGCTTCCAGTAGTTGTTCGATGGATCCTTGTCGATGAGGACCTGGTCCGGATCGACCGCGATTTGCGTCGGCTCCTCGGGCAGCAGCACCTCGACGCGGACCCGGCCGTCCGGCTGGACGTCGACCAGGGCCGGCGGGTCGTCGATCGGATACGAACCGGCTTGCGGCAAGATCGGAATGCGGATCGGGTAACCGTCGCTGCCCGGCATGGCGAAGCCGAGCGTCGTTTGTTCGTCGATCTCGCCCCGTTGCTGCAGCATAACGACCACGCGCGTGCGATCTTCGGCGTCGGGCAGTTGCATCGCCCCGGCCCGCCGCTCGCGGCGCCGCGTCAGCCAGCGGCACAGGTCCGGCTTGACGCAGCGCGGCGGCGGTTGAACGATCACGTCGTCCACAGCCCAGTCCGTCAGACCGGGGCCGTAGAGCCAGTCGCGGAAAAAGTCGTGCCAGCTGTAGCCGGTGTACGCTTCCAGCTCCCGGCGAAAGTCTGCAACGCGAAGCACGCGGTATTCATACCGGGTGTAGATGCCGTGCATGCAATCGAGGAAGGCCGCCTCGCCCATCCGCTCCTCGATCATGCCCATGACGCGCGAACCCTTGTCGTAGGCCATGCTGAAAAGATTGATAATATGATGAAATTTATCCATGTCCTGGACGACTGGCCCATTGTCGCCGCGGGAGATCGTGCCGTACATGCCGTAAGCATGGTAGTCCTTGCGGCGGACGTTCGGCAGCCATTCCAGGCCGGCCGGGTACTGCATCATGGTGCTGTCGGCGCCGACCGTCTGATTGAGCAGCCGCTTGCTGAAATAGGTGGCAAGCCCTTCCTCCATGAACGTCTCGCTGTAGCCGTTGACGCCGACGGCGTTGTACCACCACTGATGGCACGTTTCGTGCGAAATGAGGTAATCGACGAAACCGCCCGCGACCTGCGGTAAGCCGAAGACGCGCTCGTCGATCATGACGAGCATGCCGCACTGGTTGCCATTCCAGCCGAAAAACGACTCGGCTACGGTGAAATCGTCGTAGGGATACGGCCCGAACCACTTGCCATACGCGGTCAGGGCGTCGCAGGCGATGCGCAGCGTTTCGCTGGCGTAGTGCTCATGCTGCGGCAAAGCCAGGACATGGACGCGGATGGGATGCGAGACGCCCGGCTGGGGCTGCAATACCGTCGCATACTCCCGATATTCATGGGAGCAAAGGAACGCGAAATCGCGTACGCCGTCGGCGTGGATTTCCAACCGACGCCGTCCGTCGTCCAGCGGCGCGTCGCTCACGATGGACCCCGTGCAGGCGACATGCTGATCGCTCGGCACGGCCGCCGAAACGCGGTAGACGCCGGCCTCGTTGAAGAAAGGCTGGTGCCAGGCGATGAACGGCGTCGGCTGCCAGAGCTGCGCGACCGGTTGCGGTCGGCCTTCCTCGCCAGGCCGCGGATCGGGCGGATCGCCGTAGTAGGCAAAAACCGGCAACCAGTTGCTCAAGAACGTGACGCCGCGCCACTGGCCCCATCGGCCCTGCTTCTGCGGCAGCTTCATCGTAATGTCGAGGACGACGGTCACGGATTCGCCCTGCCGGACGGCTCGCGGCAGCGGCACAACCAGGGTGGTATTGGTGTCGCCCTCATAGCGAACCGGCAGGTCCGTCGCCTTATCCGCCGACTCGACAAGGGCGATCTTGCGGACCTCGCACGCCGGCGCCGTCTCGCCCATTTCCTCGCCAGGATTGACGCGGAGAATCTCGAGCGTCTTGGCCATGAGGCCAATTTGAGAGCTGGGAACGACGTAATGCGAATGGGCGTTGAAAACGAGCTGATCGGCGGCCGTCGGATAGGGATTGGTCCAGGTGGCGCGCATCTGCACGGCCACCTTGTGCCCGGCGACGTCCAGGTCCATGACCACATCATAGCGCGGCAGCCAGGCCGGCACGCCGGCCGCGGCGGCCTGGGCGACGCACAGCAACGCTAGGAGGGCGGCCCATGCCGCGCTCCCTCGAATGTGCGTCATGTCGGCGCCTCCCTGCGGGCACGGCGAGCGAGCAGCGACCCGCCGGCCGGGCCGTCTGCGGCCGCCTCATAACAGGTCCATCGTAATGCGGTCCAGTGATCTCTTGCTCGCAAGTGAAATCGCAGCGATGCGGCAAACTGGAGGAAACAGGCGGCCGCGGCGTTTCGTCAGCGGACCATGTAGCCGCCGTCCACGATAAGCGCGTGGCCGGTGATGTAGCTGCCGGCTTCGCTGGCCAGCAGCAAAGCCGGGCCGACGATCTCCTTGGGATCTCCCCAGCGGCCGACGGCCGTGTGTTCCGCGAATGCTTTCTTCTCCGCTTCCGACAGCACCGAGTTCGGCAGGTCGGTCATGAAGATGCCGGGGGCGATGCAGTTGACCGTAACGCCGTGTGGGCTGAGGTCTAGGGCGCTGGCGCGGGCCAAACCCAGCAGCGCGGCCTTGGTGGAGCAATAGCAGCTTCGCCCCTCCTTCGCCTGAAAGGACATGATGGACGCGATGTGGATAATACGGCCCCAGCGCCGCGCCTTCATCTGCGGCGCCAGGGCGCGCGTCAGCACCATGACGGAGCTGAGATTAAGTTCCAGCACGTCGTCCCAGTTCTTGTCCGTGATCGATTCGATGGGTTCCGGCCGGTTGGTGCCGGCGTTGTTGATGAGAATGTCGATGCGGCCAGTCAGACCCTGGGCATCCTCGGCCAGGCGCAGCACGTCGTCGCGCCGCCCCATGTCGGCGATGACGTACTTGCCGCGGCGTCCGGTTCCCTGGAGGATTTCGTCCAGGGCCGGTCGCAGCTCGTCCTCATGCCGGCTGCAGATCACCACGTCGGCCCCGGCGTCGGCCAGACCGCGGGCCATCGCTTTGCCCAACCCCTTGCTGCCGCCGGTCACGAGTGCTGTCTTGCCGGCCAAATCGAATAATTTCACCGCCATTTCAGGCCTCCTGCGACCCTCAACGAAGACATCATTCAACGGGGGATAACATAGCAAGGCGTGTGATTGACGGCGTCGAAATTCACCACAATGGCATGTTGCTTGCTGCAATTGAAGCGGAGGGCGTGGACCCTTCTGGGGAAGTTTGCGCCGATGTCATGACCCAGAACGCCGCCGGTGGAACGGTGCGCGTTCCTTATTGCATCCCGGGAAGCAACCGGGGCATGGCGCCTTGCCATCGCGGTCCGGAACATGGCTATCGCCTTGATTTTTGGAGGAAGGCACATGAAGCGGTTGGGCGTGATCCTGCTCGCGGCGTTCGCGGTCGTGTCTGGGCAGCAGACCCGCGCCGACGACAAAGGGACGGGCGACGTGATGAAGGCTGAACAGGCCTTCAACGACGCCCTCACAAAGGGCGACCAGAAAGAGTTCGACAGTCTCACCAGCGACGACTACATTCTGACAAGCTCGATCGGAACCATATGGGACAAGCAGCGGAACGCGCAGGCGATCGGCCAGGGCGACCTGAAACTCGACACGATCAACAATGAGGACGCGAAGGTCCGCATTTACGGCGACACGGCCGTCGTCACCGGGCTGTCCAAGATCAAGGGCAAATTCAAGGACCACGCCATCGACGATTCGTACCGCTGGACCCGTGTATGGGTGCAGCACAACGGGAAGTGGGTCTGCGTCGCCGAGCAGCTGTCACGCGTCATCCCTCCGTCGGATGCGACGAAACCGAAGGACAAGTGAATCACTCCGATGCGCGCCGGCATTCGCGGGCGCCGTTCCTTCATTGGGAGGTTCAACATCCATGTCTGGCGACTTTGAATATCAATGGGGCCAGCTTGTGGCCCGCGCCTGGGACGACCCGGCGTTCAAGGCCAAGCTCATCGCCGACCCTGTCGCCGTGCTGCAAGAAAACGGCGTGACGCCGCCGGCCGGCGGACGGCTCCAGGTGGTCGAAAACAGCGCCGACGTCGCCTATCTGGTTTTGCCCACAAAACCCACGTCCCGGGAGCTGTCCGAGGAAGAGCTGCAAAGCGTGGCCGGCGGCCGCGGCTATGAGCCGTGTCACCGCTGCGGCGAGAGTTGTTACACTTGTCGTCGTTGCGGCGACGAGGGCTGCTACCGCTGTGAACGCTGCTAGGCGCTCGCGCAGCAGACTTTTAGTTTTGCGGCGTAGCCGGGGCTTCGAAGTCTCAGCCACGGCCACGCCGCCTTGCTTTCCAGCTTAGATTAGAGGCGCTCACAAAAAGTTGGCTGGAACTGTGATTTTAGAGTTCCAGCCACCTTTTTGTGAGTGCCTCTTAAGCATGGTGGAGCAAATGCGGCAGCGCCTCCGCCAGCCTTTCCACTTCCTCCTCCGTGTTGTAGAAGTGGGTGCTGACCCGAATGAGCAATCCCTCTGGCCGCTCGATCACGGGGATTTCGATCCGCCAGCGCTCCCATACGTCCTGCCGCAGCGCTGCGGGGTCGTGACCAGCCGGCAGACGAAATGCTGTCATGGCCCCATGCAGCGCCGGATGTTCCGGCGTCGCCGGCGTTAGGCCGCACAGGCCGGTCAAGCCTCTTCGCACATGCCGCGTTAGCTCGCCGATCCGTTCGCGGATGCGCTCCAGGCCGATTTCCTGCTGGAATTTGATCGCCGTCGGCACGGCCAGCCAGGGACACACGTCGCGCGTTCCCTCGAATTCCAGAAAGCGCAGACGCGGCGTCGAGCCGAACTCGTCCGGTTCATCCAGCTTGCCGCGTTCCGGCCGCCAGCCCCAGCTCACTTGCAGCGGTGCAATTCGCTCCCACGCCCCCGGGCCCAGATACAAAAAACCCGATCCGGTTGGCGCGAGCAGCCATTTATGACAATTCGAGCCGTAAAAGTCCGCGTTGATCTCATTCAGGTTGAGCGGAACGAAGGCCGGGGCATGCGCCCCGTCCACCACGGTCAGCACGCCCCGTTTGCGGGCCTCGGCGCATAGCTCCCGGGCCGGCAGCACCAACCCCGTCGGCGACAGGACATGGCTGAAGAAAAACAGCCGCGTTCGCTCGGTCATGGCGGCGCACGCGGCGTCCACAATCTCCCGAGGCGACGTCGCCAGGATCGGCAGCGGAAACGTGCGCAGCGTCAGCCCCTGGCGTTGGGCGGCGCGCTCCCACGTCCAGTGCATGGCGCCGTATTCGTGGTCGGTCAGCAGAATCTCGCCGGGGGACGCCAGCCGCAGCGATGAAGCGACGAGATTGACAGCGGCGGTGACGTTAACCGTGAAGACAAGCCGCCGCGGGTCGCCGCCAAGGAATTGCGCCAGCGCCGCGCGGGCCTGCCACAACAACGGCGGCAAACCGCGCAGAAAGAAATCCATCGGCTCCTCCGCCAAGCGGCGGCGCAGCTCGGTGACGCGGTCGAACACAGGCCGCGGCGAGGGACCGAAGGAGCCGGTGTTGAGGTTGGTTACGTTGGGGTCCAGCATCATGCGGGCGCGCGCGGAAGACCAGAAAGCGGATGGCATAAGGAGGTTCTCACTCCACGGTCAGTCTGTTCAGATTCTATAAGAGAACCACCGCCCCAGAGGCCCCCGTTTCTCCGCCTTCCGCCGTTTGGCGGCTCCCGCCCGGTTGACCTTTACTTGACAAGCCGACCTGGCGCACCTATAGAGGGCGCCTTCCGCTTCGAACGCGCCGCTTGCCGCTTCCTTATCCGTCTTCGCCAGGGACCCTGCGCACATGCGCCTCACCATTCCGACTACCGGCTCGCGCGGCGACGTTCAACCGTACGTCGCACTGGGGCTGGGCCTCCAGGCGGCCGGCCATCGCGTTCGGCTGGCCACTCATGCCGATTTTGAGCCGTTCGTCCGCTCCTACGGCCTCGATTTCCACGCCATCGAAGCCGACGGCCGGGCTCTCCAGGCCACGGACGCCGGCGACCGGATGCTTCAGGCCGGCACAAATCCGGTCGTCTTTCTCCATCATTATCTGCGTTTGCGCGCGCCGCTGCTGCGCGGGATGCTGCGGAACTGCTGCGACGCCTGCCGCGACGCCGACGCCGTCCTGCTCACAACGACGGCCCCGCTGCTCGGTCACAGCGTCGCGGAGAAAATCGGCGTGCCAACCTTCCGCACGTCGCTGCAGCCCACCGCCATGAGCCGCTGTCATCCCAATTTCCTGCTGCCCGAAGCGCCCGACTGGCTGCCGGGTCGCGGACTGTACAACCTTGGCACGCACGGCTTGGTCGGCGCGACGATGTGGCAGATGTGGCGGCCGACCTTCAATGCGGCGCGGGCGGACGTTCTGGGCTTGCCGCCGCTGCCGTTCTTCGGCCCCGGCGGCGATTTCCTCAAGCCGACGCTGGCGCTGGACGGTTACAGCTCGCTGGTCGTGCCCAAGCCGCCTGACTGGCCCGCTACGCACCACTTGACCGGCTACTGGTTTCTCGGCGCCCCGCCTGGATGGCAGCCGGCCGCCGATCTGACGGCCTTTCTCGACGCCGGCCCGCCGCCCGTTTGCGTCGGCTTCGGCTGCAATCACAATCGCGACGCCGGCCATGTGACGGAACACGTAATTCGGGCGCTGCGGCGCGTGGGAGTCCGCGGCTTGCTTCTGACCGGCTGGGGCGGACTGGAGGCGCCGCCCCGGTCCGACCAGTTCTTTCCGGTGGAGTCGGTTCCGCACGACTGGCTTTATCCGCGCATGGCCGCGGTCGTTCACCACGGCGGCGCCGGCTCCACGGCGGCGGGACTGCGCGCCGGCGTGCCGTCCATCCTCGTCCCCTTCTGTTCCGATCAACCGTTCTGGGCCCGCCGCGTCCATCGGCTGGGGGCCGGGCCGAAACCGATTCCGCGCAAACTATTCTGTGCGGAACGTCTGGAACGGGCGCTGCGGCGAGCCGTCGGCGATGGGGCGTTGCGGCTGCGCGCGGCCGAGATCGGCCGGCGAATTCGGGCCGAGGACGGCGTCGGCCGGGCCGTGGCGCTTTTCCAGAGGCAGATCGGCGCGACAGGCCCGTCCACGCCGCCGTTGGCCGACGCGGCTTGAATGCGACCTGGGACTCATGGTGGACGGGGGGGAAGACCGAATAGAGTAGGGAGGCGAAGTACGGGCAAGCACGCGGCGAAGGACTGTCCGCGGCCTGTCGCCGCGTGCAAGGGATGGCCATGAGGCAGGAACCAAGCATGGGGTCCGCAAACCCAGCTCGCTGGTTCGGCCGGCTGGCGGCGTGCTGCCTGGCGCTGGCCGGCGCCGGCTGTGCGCTGCCGTCCTCGCCGACCAACGCAACGGTCCCGGCTGAGTGGCGGCGGACCAATCCCTGGGGTCCGGAAGCCTTCGCCGCCCGCGCCGAAGGGAAGTTCCAGTCCCGCTTCTGCACGCAGGAAATGGCCGACTGGAAGGAATTTGCCCGCCGTACTATCCAGGACGGCGACATCCTTTTTCGCTACGGCAAATCCTATAAGCCCTACGAAATGTTCACCAGCTGTCTCATCGCCGGCATCGAGGACAACCGTTTCTCCCACGACGGAATCGCCCATTGGGAGGGCGATACGCTCTACATCTACGACGCGGAGCCGCCGCCGGAAGGCATCCGTAAGGTGCCTTTCGAGTTCTGGATGCTCGACACGGCCGAGGGGTCGCTTGTCGTCAAACGGCTGGTGCCGCAGTACCGCTGCTGCATTCCCCAGGCGATCGCCTACTGCGAAGATGTCTGGTTGCGTCAGGTGCCGTTCGACGCCGCCTTGCGTCCGGACGATTCGGAGCTTTATTGTTCCGAGATGATCGAGAAGTCGTATCGCTCCGCCGGGCTGGTCCTTTCCGATACGCTGCCCATCCGTTGTCTGCCGCACTATCGGCGCTGGCTGTGGCTCTATCCGGCGCTGAGCACCTTCACCAAGATCCGCGTGGACGTTCCGGTGTTCGCGCTGGGCAACCGCTGGTACGGCACCTATGGCTCGCAGCTGCTGGAAACGGTTTATGAGCAATGCCCCGATCGGCGCGAGGACCGCCGCGAACCGCCGATCTGTTCGGACGGCATGCATTGCACCGCCAAGCCCCCCTCTCCGTGATCGTCTCCGGTAGACAACCGCCGTTTTGTATCCCACAGTTAGGAGGGACGACGACGTCAAGGCGCCGGCGCTTCGGGGCGCCATGAGCCTTTGGGGGGATCGCCGTGTCGCAGACGGAGGCGGCGGAACTGCTGAAACAAGCCATCGCTCTGGCGCGGGCCGGCGAGAAGGCCAAGGCGCGGCCGTTGCTGCACCAGGTCGTGGAACAGGACGGCGCCAACGAGGCCGCGTGGATGTGGCTGGCCAGCGTGGCCGAGTCGCCGCAGGAGGCGCTGTCGGCTCTGGAGCGCGTCCTGTCGCTCAATCCCACTCAGGCACGGGCGCGCACGGCCGCCCATGCCGCGCGGCTGCAAGTCGGCGTCGCCGCGGCCAAGGCGCGGAAGAAGCCGCGCGCCCGGGCCTTGCTGCGGGCCGTGGTGGAAGCCGAGCCGAGCAACGAAATGGCGTGGATGTGGCTGGCCAACGTGGCGGAATCGCCGACCGACGCCGTGGAGTGCCTGGAAAAAGTGCTGGCCCTGAACCCCGGCAACCAATTGGCTCGCGCAACGCTTGAACGCTGCCGATCCGCCGCCGGCGCAGCCCGGCCCATTGCTCCGGTGGCGCCGAGCGCCGTCCTGGCCGACGCGGCCATGCGGTCCAATGTCGGCAAAATAGTCGTGGTGGTGGACGACGATCCAGAAGCGCGCGAATCGATCCGCACCGCCTTGGAAGCGCGCGGCTACCGGACCCATGGCGCCGCTGACGGCTATGAAGCGGTGGACTGGCTGCGCGAGCACGGTACGCCCGACCTGTTCCTGCTGGCGGCGCGTCTGCCCGGCGGAATGGACGGCTATCAGCTGTGCAAGATTCTCCGGCAAAACACGGGCACTGCTGCCGTTCCTATTCTATTGATGTCCGAAATCGACAGCATTATCGGCAAAGTGCGCGGCCGGATGGCCGGCGCCGCGGCGGAATTGGTCAAGCCGTTTGAGCCGGAGGATTTGCTGCGTGCGGTTGAGCAGCATTGTCCGCCGGACGAAGGAGAGATCGGCGAACCAGGGTGATTCCTGAGGCGCGGAGGTCGCGCAACGGCGCTTTATTCACGAAGGCATAGCATTTCTTCGCTCCATTCCACATGAGCCGTCCCGCTTGCATCGAAGCGGTTGGAAGAATCCCTTCGCGCGGTTAGAATCCATTATCTTCCGATGCCGGAACACGGCCGTGTTTTTCAGCTTTCTGGGGTGAACTCATGCGCAAATGGCTGCGGCGCCTTGTCATTGTGGGTGTTGTAATCGGATTGATTGTCGGCGGCGGCGTCGCGGTAAGCGCCTGGTGGAAAACGCAGTCCGCCGCCAAATACCTAACCGCGACGGTTTCGCGCGGCCGCGTTGAAACCGTCGTCAATTCCACCGGCACGATTAAACCGGTTCGCACGATTTCCGTGGGCGCTTTCACCTCTGGGCCGATCGCGGAGGTCTACGTCGATTACAACAGCCGCGTCAAGGAGGGTTGTATGCTGGCCGAGATCGACGACAAACTGCCGGCCGCGGCCGTCGAACACGACAAGGCGGCCCTGGATGCGCAGCGGGCCGACCTGGCCCGCGTCCAGGCACTGCTGGAGCAGGCTAAGAACAACGAGGACCGCGCCCGCAAGCTCTTCGCCGTGAACAAGGACTATATCTCGGATACAGAAATGGATCAATATCTCTTCGCCCGTATCACGGCCGAAAAGCAGGTGGCGCTGTCGGCCGCTTCCGTCAAACAGGCCGAGGCGCAGCTGCAAAACTCCAGGGACAACCTCGGCTACACGAAGATCCGCTCGCCGGAGGACGGCATCGTCATGGAGCGCAAGGTCGATCCCGGCCAGACGGTGGCGTCCTCGTACCAAACGCCGGAGCTGTTCACCATCGGCGTCGAGATGGAAAAGCACATGTTCGTTTACGCCTCCGTGGACGAGGCGGACGTCGGCCAGATCCGCGAGGCGCAGAAGCAGGGCCGGTCCGTGTCGTTCACCGTGGACGCCTATCCCGGCGATCTCTTTACGGGTAAAATCGAGCAAATACGTTTGAACTCCACCACGACGCAAAACGTGGTCACCTACCCCGTCGTCATCGACGCGCCGAACCTCGACGTGAAACTGATGCCCGGCATGACCGCCAACCTCACGTTCCAGATCGACGCCAAGGACGACGTGCTTCGCATCCCCGCCGCCGCCCTGCGCTTTGCGCCGCAGCCCAGCCAGGTGCGGCCGGAGGATCGTCGTTACCTGGACGGCCTTCCGGCGAACAGCAGCGAAGCCGCCCCGAAATCCACGGCGGTCGAGAAAGTGGAAAAGGCGCACAACCGGCAGAACCGCCGCGTCTGGATCAAGGACGGCGACCTGCTGCGGGCCGTTCCCGTCACGCTGGGGCTGGTCGACAATCAGAACGCGGAGATCGTGACCGGCGACCTAAAGGAAGGCCAGCTGGTGGTGACGGGCAACGACAGCATCTTTGCACCGAGGTGACGCCGTGGACCTGCTCGACCTGGTGCGCCTGTCCCTGCGGACCCTGGCCAAGAACATGCTCCGCTCCAGTCTGACCGTGTTGGGCGTGGTCATCGGCATCGCGGCGGTGACGACGATGGTGTCGATCGGCCAGGGGGCAGGCCAGCTGGTGCGCAACGAGTTTCAAACGTTCGGCGCCAACGTCCTCGTCGTCTTCCCCGGCAGCAGCCGAACCGCCGGCGTCCGCCAGGGAACGCTGGCGACGCTGACGGCCCAGGACGCCGCCGCCGTCGCCGACGAGTGCTCGGCGGTGCGGGCCGTGTCGCCAATGGTCGGGGCCGGCGGATCGCAGGTCATCGGCGGCAACGAGAACTGGCAGCCCAAGCAGATCAGCGGCGTCGGCCCCGACTACACAGTCGTCCGCAACTGGACGATGGCAAAGGGCGACTTCTTCGGCGACCGCGAAGTGAACGGCGCCTCGAAGGTCTGCGTGATCGGCTACACGGTCGCGGTACACCTGTTCGCGGACGCCGACCCCGTCGGCAAACAATTGCGGATCAAGAACATCCCGTTCACGGTCGTCGGCGTGCTGGCGCGGAAGGGGGCCAACCTGGTCGGCGACGATCAGGACGACGTGGTGCTGATGCCATACACGACGGCGCGCAAGCGGTTGTCGGCGTCTGCTTTCGCCAACATCGACCTGATGCTCGTTTCCGCGCGAAGCGAGGAGCAGACCGCGCTGGCCGAGCAGCAGATCCGCGACCTGCTGTCGCAGCGGCACCACGTTCCGCCCGGCGAGCCGCCGGACATAGAGCTGCGCAGCACTGCCGAGGTGGCGGCGGTGCTGAACGGCATCACGGCGATTATGACGGCGATGCTGAGCTCCATCGCAGCGATATCGCTTGTGGTGGGCGGCGTCGGCATCATGAACATCATGCTGGTGTCGGTGACGGAGCGGACGCGCGAGATCGGCCTTCGCATGGCCCTGGGCGCCCGGCCGCGCGACATCTTGCGGCAATTCTTGGTGGAGGCGGTGGTGCTGTCGAGCCTGGGCGGCGTGGGCGGCGTCCTGCTGGGGACGTTCATGTCGTGGATCATCACGCTAATCATCAACGGCCTGTTACCCGGCTCGACAAAGTGGCCGTTCATGGTGTCCGTGCCGGCGACGGTCGTAGCCCTGCTGTTCTCGGCGGCCGTGGGCATTTTCTTCGGCTACTACCCCGCCCGGCGAGCGAGTCGGCTCGATCCGATCGAGGCGCTGCGCTATGATTGATGGGTGCGCCTGCCGGCAAAATCCATTCAACCCTTGCGTCCCCACCGACCGATACATCTTCTGGTGCGCCAATGCCGCTGATTGAGCTGCGCAGCTTGTGCAAGACCTATGACCTGGGCGAGGTGAAGGTCGCGGCGCTCAGGGGGGTGTCTCTGGACATTCAAGAGGGCGAATTCGTCGCTCTCATCGGCCCGTCCGGTTCCGGCAAATCGACCCTCATGAACACGCTCGGTTGCCTCGACCGCCCCACCGGGGGCAGCTACCGTCTGGCGGAGCAGGAAGTCGCCGGCATGGCTCCGGATGAACTGGCGCAGGTCCGCAACCGTCGCATCGGTTTCATCTTTCAGAATTTCAACCTGCTGGCCCGGACGACGGCCCTGGAAAATGTGGAAGCGGCGCTTCTGTACAATCGCAGCTGCCCGCGGCGCGAGCGAAAGAAACGGGCCGCCGCCATGCTGTCGCGCGTCGGCCTTGCCGACCGGCTCGATCATCGGCCCAACCAGCTGTCCGGCGGTCAGCAGCAGCGCGTCGCCATCGCCCGGGCGCTGATCAATCGACCGGCGATTCTCCTCTGCGACGAGCCGACCGGCAACCTGGACACGCGCACCAGCCGCGAGATCATGGATTTTTTCCGCGAGCTGAACACGACCGAGGGCCTGACCGTCATCCTGGTGACGCATGACCTGGAAGTCGCTCGGCGGGCCAATCGGGCGCTGGTGCTGATCGACGGCGAAGTGGTCCTCGATACGACGGACTTCGACAAGGCCGACGAGGCGCTGCACCGCCGGGCTCTCGCGTCCGCAGCGGATAAAACCGAGGGGACTTGAGGCATATCCGTGGGCAAGGACGCCGCAACAAGCGATTCCGGTCCGCAATGCGGCCGCTCCGTCGCGCTGCTGCTGCTGGCTGTGTGTGGCTGCTGCCCGGCGGTTCGCCAAGTCGCCGACAACGTCATCCTGCCGGAGCAGCGGACGATCGCCTATCAGGACCCCGCGCCGCTGTCCCCGGTTCCGATCCCGCCCATACCGCCGCCGCGCACCGTCTCCCAGCCGCGAACCGACACGCCCAATTGGCCGATGTCGCTCGACGAGGCCATTCGTATCGCCCTGGAAAACGCCCACGTCGTCCGCACCCTGGCCGGCCTCACGGCCGTCCCGAGCGGGCAGACGATCTACGATACGGCCATTGTCAACACGACCATCGACCAGCAGCAGGCGCGCTTCGATCCGGTGCTGAACCAGAGCAACACCTGGACGCGGACCAACGTCCCCTTTGGCGCCTTGGACCCCTTCAACCCTTTTGAGTCGATCATCACCAGCACGCCGACTGATTCGTACTTGAGCCAGCTGAATCTGACCAAAACCAACGTCCTGGGCGGCCAATGGGCCGTGAATTGGACGGAAAATCCCACGCGAGTCAAGGCGGACGGCCTGCCGCTCAACCCGGACAACCCGACGCTCGTTTCGATCGGCTACACGCAGCCGCTGCTTCAGGGGGCCGGTTTCGCGGTCAATATGGCGCCGATCGTGATCGCCCGACTCAACACGGATCGGTCGTATTTCCAATACAAGGATTCCGTGCAGGAACTGGTGCGCGGGGTCGTCGAGGCGTACTGGAACCTGGTGCAAGGGCGCATCAACGTCTGGGCGGTGCAGATTCAGGTGGAGCAGTCGGAGTACGCCTACAAACTGGCCAAGGCGCGGCACGCGGCGGGCCTGGGCAGCCAGGCGGACGAAGCGCTGGCCCTGGTGACATACAGCCAATTCAAGGCGACGCTGGTGGCGTCGCAGGCGACGGTCCTGTCCCAGGAAGGGGCGCTGCGTAACCTGCTCGGTCTGCCGCCGGAAGATGGCCGGCGCATCGTGCCGACCACGCCGCCGACCAGCCAACGGCTGACGCCGGACTGGGACAAGATCATCCACTTGGCGGAACAGCGGCGACCGGACATTGTGGAGCTGAAATTGATCGTCGAAGCCGACAAGCAGCAGCTGTTGGTGGCGGAGAACCAGGCCTTGCCGGCGCTCAATGCGACGGCGCTCTACCGCTGGAACGGCCTTAGCGGCGAGGCCCCCAATGGTCAGATTCTCTCGACGGGAGCCGTCCAGTATCCAGACTGGTCGGTGGGCGTGACGTTCTCCGTGCCGCTGGGTTTGCGCCAGGGGCGGGCCGCGGTGCGCCAGAATCGCCTGATCATCGCGCGCGACCTGGAAAACGTGGCCCAAGGCGTGCATGGGGCCCTGGCCGATCTGGCCGCCGCCGTGCGCGATTTGGACAGCGCTTATGAGCAGTACCTGGCCCTCAAGGAAACGCGCGAGGCCGCCTACGTGAATCTTCAGGTGCAGGCCGCTCAATACAAGACCGGGCGTGTCGAGTATTTGAATTTGCTGACCGCGATCCAGGATTGGGGCAACGCCGTGTCCTCGGAGGCCCAGCAGCTGCTGGCTTACAACGTGGCGCTGGCGGCGCTGGAACGGCAGACCGGCACGATCCTGGAGACGCACGGCCTGGTGTTCAACGAGGAGCGTTTCCGCGCCGCCGGGCCGATTCCGTGTCACGACCGCGATTATCCGTCGGCCCTGGTCCCCGTCGGCCAATTACAGCGCTATCCTGTGGGCGATAAGCCTTCCGAAGACGCTTTCGATCTGAAAAAGCCGGATACACACACGCCGCTGCCGGATGTCGTCCTGCCGCCGCCGGACACGGTCCTGCCGGCGCCGCGCAAGCAGCCGTGAAGCTTGCTTCCGCACGCCCCTACCTCAGGTGCCGGACGCGGCCCAACAGAGAATAGAACCGCCGCTGGCCGCGTCGATCGCGTTGTTTTCCGCCTCATCGAGCGAGTTCGTACTCCAGCCGTATCCCCATCGGCCGTCGTTGACCGCCAGGGCGGCCCAGCCGTTCTCGACCCACACCACTACCTTAGCGTCGTCGGCGTTGGCGTTGGCGACGGC
>DATKHW010001031.1:0-8729 GCA_035546275.1 Gemmataceae bacterium | reverse complement strand
CGTCCGCCGCTGACATGGCTTGCCCTCCGCCCGGTCCAGACGCCAAGCCGACCGTCTCCCCAACAATCGCTCTGTCCCGAATGCAGGCGTCGCGCTTACCCTTGACGTGATGTGCAGCCGATTCTATCCTCACCTATCGGAAGGGCGCTTAGCTCAGTTGGCTAGAGCACCAGCTCGACACGCTGGGGGTCACAGGTTCAAGTCCTGTAGCGCCCATTCATTGCTCGAAGGCCGGTCGCGACTTATGCGGGCCTCGGACGATTACCTGAGTCCGCGCAACACCCCCGCCAGCCAGCAGAAGCACGCCCTGCTCATCCGGGCCTGGCCGCAGCAGCCGCCGGAAGACCGCGAGGGGTTCCGCCTGGAGGCCGACAACGACCCCACGGTCAACGAGCTGATCCTGGCCTACCTCAAGCACGCGTCCACATACTACAAGACGAACCACGGGGAAAACAAGAAGGCGGCGCCAGGCCCCCAAGCCGCCGCCTGGCACAACGGGAATGACCTACGCCATGAAGCGCATCACCGCCGCCGATCCGCCGGGCCACTCCGCCGACATGGCCGACGACGACATCGGCCGGCTCCAGGCACTGTTTCCCGAAGCGTTCGTCGAAGGGAAGATCGACTTCGAAGTCCTCAAGCACTTGCTCGGCGGGACGGTGGAGGAGCGGGAAGAAAGGTACGGCCTGAATTGGCACGGCAAGCGGCGGGCCAGGCAGCTGGCGCTGACGCCTAGCATGGGGACTCTTCGGCCTTGCCGCGAGGAGAGCGTCGATTGGGACACGACGCGGAATCTGGTAATCGAAGGCGACAACCTGGAAGTGCTCAAGCTCTTGCAGAAAAGCTTCGCCGGTAAAGTGAAGCTCGTTTACATCGATCCGCCGTACAACACGGGAAAGGACTTCGTGTACTCGGACGACTTCCGGGACAGCATTGGCAATTACCTGCGGTTGACCGGTCAAATCGATGGCGAGGGACGCAGAATCACAACCAATTCCGACGCCAGCGGCAGATTCCACACCGACTGGTTAAACATGATGTATCCACGGCTCAAACTCGCAAGAGCGCTGCTGACGCAGGAAGGGGCGGTGTTAGTGTCCTGCGACGAGGCGGAGCACCCGCGCTTGCGCCTCATGATGGATGAGATTTTCGGAGAAGAGAATTTCATCGCCGATATCGTGTGGGCCGCCGGCAGGAAAAACGATTCGCAACTGATATCCGTCTCGCATGAGTACATCGTCTGTTATGTCAAGGATCTGACCTGTCTCAAATCGAACCGCGTCGAGTGGCGCCAGCGCAAGAAGGGCCTCGACGACATTTACGCGCAGGCCGACCGGCTCCGGAGAATTCACAAGAATGACTATGCAGGCATGACGGAGTCGCTCAAGGCGTGGTTCCGCGATCTCCCAGACAGCCATCCCGCAAAAAACCACCGCCATTACTCGCACATGGACGCGAGGGGCGTCTACTTTCCCGACAACATCTCCTGGCCGGGCGGCGGCGGTCCCCGTTACGAGGTCCTCCACCCCGTCACCCGCAAGCCCGTCGCCGTGCCCTCGCGGGGTTGGATGACAAGCGACCCCGAAAAGATGCGTCAATGGATTGCCGAGGATCGCGTGCATTTTGGGACCGACGAAGCCGCGGTGCCGTGCATCAAGTCGTACCTCCGGGACCGCGAATACCAGGCGCCGTACAGCGTCTTTTACCAGGACGGCAGGGCGGCGACGAAGCGGCTTCGCGAACTCATGGGCGACGACTGCTTTGACTTTCCCAAGGATGAACTCGTCTTGCAGGAACTCGTCGCGATGCTCACCACGGGAAGCGACGTGGTGATCGACTTCTTCGCCGGCTCCGGCACGACCGGCCATGCGGTCCTGGCCCAAAACGCCGCCGACGGAGGCGCTCGCCGCTATGTCCTCGTTCAGCTCCCGGCGCCGCTCGACCCCGATAACGACGGGCAGAAGGCTGCGGCGGCCTATTGCCAGAGAATTGGAGCGCCGCTGAACATCGCGGAGCTGACCAAGGAACGATTGCGCAGGGTCGGCGACAAAATCCGGTCCACCGGCAAGCTATTCAGCGGCGACGTCGGATTCCGCGTCTACAAGCTGGACTCGTCGAACATACGGGCATGGGACCCGGACCGGAACGACCTCGCCGGCTCGTTGCTGAAATCGGTCCAGCACTTGAAGAGCGACCGAAACGAGGCGGACGTCCTCACGGAGTTGAACCTGAAACTGGGGCTTGACCTGTGCGTGCCCGTTGAGGGCAAAACCATCGCAGGGTGCATGGTCCACAGCGTCGGCGGCGGCGTACTGCTGGCTTGCTTGGCTCCGACCATTGCCGCCTCGCTTGTCGAACCGCTGGCCCAGGGAATCCTTGCGTGGATCGAGCAGCTTCACCCGGCGGACGACTCGCAGGTCGTCTTCCGGGACGAGGCTTTCCCGAACGACGTGGCCAAGACGAACATGACGGCTATCCTTAGTCGGAATGGCGTCCACCAAGTCCGCTGCTTGTGAGCATTCAAGGAAATGAAGCTCCATTTCGAGTCCAACCTCGATTACCAACTCGCGGCCATCGAAGCGGTGTGCGACCTGTTCCGGGGGCAGGAAATCTGCCGGACGGAGTTCACCGTCGCTGCGCCTCCTGAACCAAACGCCTTGTTCAGCGGGGCCGACAGCGACCTGGGCATCGGCAACCACCTGCAACTGCTCGACGGCGAGCTGCTGAAGAATCTCAACGCCGTGCAGCTCCGCAACGGCCTGGCGCCGTCGGAGTCGCTGTCGAGCATGGATTTCACCGTCGAAATGGAGACGGGCACCGGCAAGACCTATGTGTATCTGCGGACAGTTTTCGAGCTGCAGAAGCGGTACGGCTTTACCAAGTTCGTGATCGTCGTGCCCAGCGTGGCCATCAAGGAGGGAGTCCACAAGTCACTCCAGATCATGAAGGACCACTTCGCCGGCCTCTACGCCAACACGCCGTGCGAGTTCTTCGTCTACGACTCCGCCAAGCTCGGCCAGGTGCGGAACTTCGCTACCAGCCCGCAGATCCAAATCATGGTCGTGACGGTAGGGGCGATCAACAAGAAGGACGTGAACAATCTCTATAAGCCGAGTGAGAAAGTCAACGACGAGAAGCCGATCGACTTGATCCGGGCGACGCGGCCCGTGGTGATCGTGGACGAGCCGCAGAGCGTGGACGGCGGGCTGGGGGGTCGCGGGAAAGAGGCTCTCGCCGGGATGCATCCGCTTTGCACCCTCCGTTACTCCGCAACGCACGTGGACAAGCATCACATGGTGTTCCGGCTCGACGCGGTGGACGCTTACGAGCGGAAGCTGGTGAAGCAGATCGAGGTCGCCTCGCTGGAAGTGCAGGGAGGGCGCAACAAGGCCTACGTGCGACTGGCCTCGGTGAGCAACCGCAAGGGGCGGATCACGGCCCAGCTGGAGCTGGACGTGCAGCAGGGCGACGGCGTGGTGCGCCGGGAGATGACCGTCCAGGACGGCGAGGACCTGCAACAGACGACCGGCCGGGCGATCTACGCCGACTGCCGTGTGGGCGAGATCCGCACCGGCAAGGGTCAAGAGTTGGTCGAGCTGAAGATTCCGGGCGGGGAACACTGGCTGAGGCCTGGCGACGCCGTCAATGATGTGGACCAGAACGCCGTGAAGCGACTGATGATCCGGCGCACGATCAAGGAGCACCTCGACAAGGAACTACGGCTGCACCGGCGCGGAATCAAGGTGCTGAGCCTGTTCTTTATCGACGCGGTGGACCGATATCGCCGCTATGGCGAGGACGGCCAACCTCTCAAGGGGCCTTATGCGGTCCTCTTCGAGGAAGAGTACGGCCGGATGGCGACCCACCCGGACTACAAGACGCTGTTCGAGGGGATCGACGCGAAGAGCGAACCCGCCGAGGTCCACGACGGCTACTTCTCCATCGACAAGAAAGGCGCCTGGCAGGACACGGCGGAGAACAACGCCGGCAACCGGGAGAACGCGGAGCGGGCCTACAACCTCATCATGCGGGACAAGGAACGGCTGCTCAGCTTTGACACGAAGCTGAAATTCATCTTCTCCCACTCCGCCTTGCGGGAAGGCTGGGACAACCCGAACGTCTTCCAGATCTGCGCGATCCGCGAAATCGGCACGGAACGGGAGCGGCGGCAGACGATCGGCCGCGGTCTTCGGCTGTGCGTGAACCAGCAGGGGCAGCGAGTCCGCGGCTTCGAGACGAACACACTGACAGTCGTCGCCGCCGAGAGCTACGAGCAGTTCGCCGAGAACCTCCAGAAGGAGATCGAGGCGGACACGGGCATCCGCTTCGGCGTCGTGGAGAAGCACCAGTTCGCCGCGATCGCCGTGCCGGACGGGGCCGGTGGGACCGCGCCGCTCGGCGTGGAGAAGTCGCGCCAAGTTTGGGAGCACCTTAAGCAGGCCGGCTATCTCAACGCGCAGGGAAAAGTCCAGGACAAGCTGCGGACCGCAATCAAGGAGGGCAAGGTCGGCTTGCCGGCCGAGTTCCAGCTGCAGGCGGCAGCCATCGGCGAGGTGCTGCGGAAGCTCGCCGGCAAGCTGGACGTCAAAAACGCCGACGAGCGGAAGGTGGTCAAGACCCGGCAGGCCGTCCTGGAGAGCGACGAATTCCGCGCGCTGTGGGACCGCATCAAGTACAAGACGACGTACCGCGTCGAGTTCGACAACCAGAAGCTCATTGAGCAGTGTGCGAAAGCCATCCGGGACGGACCGCCCATTTCCAGGACGCGCGCGCAGTTCCGCAAGGCGGAGATCGACATTAACAAGGGCGGCGTCGCGGCCACGGAGACAGAGGCGTCGGGTCCGGTGACGCTTGACGAAGCAGACGTCGAGCTGCCGGACATCCTGACCGACCTACAGGACAAGACGCAGCTGACGCGGAAGAGTCTGGCGAAGATCCTCAACGACTGCGGCCGCATCGACGACTTCACCCGCAACCCCCAGCAGTTCATCGAGCTGGCGACGGAGACGATCAACAAGACGAAACGCATGGCCCTGGTGGACGGCATCAAGTACCAGCGCCTCGGCGACGAGCACTACTACGCCCAGGAACTCTTCGAGAGCCAGGAGCTGACCGGCTACCTGAAGAACCTGCTCGATGCGCGGAAGTCGGTCTACGAGCAGGTGGTTTACGATCAAGGCGGCGAGCGAAGCTTTGCGGAGGACCTGGAGAAGAACACCGCCGTGAAGGTCTACGCGAAACTGCCGGGGTGGTTCCAGGTCCCGACGCCGCTCGGGACCTACAATCCGGACTGGGCGGTTCTGGTGCAGCAAGACGGCGCTGAGCGGCTGTACTTCGTCGTCGAGACGAAGCCCTCGCTGTTCG
Organism: Gemmataceae bacterium; assembly: GCA_035546275.1. GTDB lineage: Bacteria > Planctomycetota > Planctomycetia > Gemmatales > Gemmataceae > UBA4732. The sequence goes on along the minus strand of DATKHW010001031.1, from coordinate 3,365 downwards.
GGATCGACTTGCGGCCGATGGAGCAAGGGAAGATCGAGTGCGGCAAGGCCCACTTCGCGGCTCTCGCTCGGGGAGAGAACGCGGCCGAATTCGCCGTCGCAAAATCACTCGATGACCTGACGGCACAGGCTGCAAGCGCACGAAAGCAGGTACCCAAGGCTGTTCAAGGACGTGCCAAGTAGCGGTATCACGAGCCAGCGAGCCCGAACGCACGGCGCTACTTCGCCCTGCCGAGGCGGGATCAGCTTGCCGCAGGGGACACACGAGGGAGCGCGCCTTCTTGCAACTGGGGCCCAGCCGCGAAGCAGCGGCAATCTGCGGGCGGAGCTTGGCGGGTTTGCAGGGCGGCTCAGGCGCGGTAGGATGATGGTCGGACATCGCGGCTGCTCCTAAACCTTGGCGTCGCCGTGTCTACGGCCGGGACGCTGCGAATGTCCCGGTCCTCTCTCCCCCTTGCTTCCACCGCGTGCCGAAGCAGGCGTAAAGGTTGGCAGAGCCGCCGTATGCGATCGACGCAAGCTGCTGTTTCTCACAAGGCTTCCGGCTGGGAGCTGGACGCCGAAACCATCGCCGTCAAGATCCGCTGGTTCGGACTCCTCGTCGGCTGCGTTCTCGTCAACGTCCAGGCCCGGCCCGTCGAACGGCTGGTCCTCCTCAACGCCCTCCTTGCCGTCGGCGCCGTCTACACCCTCCTCGACACCTGGCACGACCTCCGCGGCCGCGTCTTCCTGGGCGCCTATCCGCTCGGCGTCTCGCTCATGGAAGCGGTCTTCATCGGCCTGCTGTGCTGCTTCGACGCCGGGCTCGACAGCCCCTTCCGCTACTACTATTTCCTCTCCCTAGTCTGCTGCGCCATCCGCCAGCCGCGGCCGGTCACTTATGCGACCTGTGTTCTCCATTGCATCAGCTACGGCTTGCTCTTCCTGGCCGCGCCGCCGGCCACTCGGCAGATGCCGTCGTTCCTGCTCACGCTGGTCGTGCTCGGCTGGGTGACGTGGGCCGGCGACGCCATGGCCCGGCTGCTCAAGCGCGTCGGCGACCACCTCGGCCGACTCAACGCCGCCCTGCAAGAAAACCAGGCCCAGCTCGAAGCCCGCATCGCCGAGCGAACCAGCGAGCTGCAAGAGGCCCAGGCGCGTTTGCTGCATCAGGAGAAAATGGCCGCGTTCGGATTGCTCGCGGCCGGCATCGCCCATGAGGTCGGCAATCCGCTCGCCTCGATCAGCGCGCTGGTGCAGCTGTTGCAGCGCCGGACCGACGATCCGTACACGCTCGATCGGCTCGGCCTGGTCAGCGGTCAACTGCAGCGCATCCGCACGACGCTTCGCGAGCTGATCGAATTCAGCCGGCCGGCCAGCACGGAAAAGACGCGATTCACGCTCGCGGAAGTGCTGGAGGAAGCGCTCAGCATCGCCAAGTATTACAAGCGGACGCGCGGCCGCATCGCCGCGCCGCCGCTGCCGCCGGACTTGCCGCCGCTGTTCGGCGTCCGCGATCAGCTGGTGCAGGCGTTCCTCAATCTGGTGCTCAATGCCATCGACGCGGCTGGGCGCGATGGGAGGGTGGAATTATCCGTAACATTATTGGGGCATGGTCTCCTGACCATGCCCCAACAGGCCGTCGAGGTGGCGGTGCGCGACGACGGTCATGGCGTGGCGCCGGAGTGCGCCGGCCGGCTGTTTCAGCCGTATTTCACGACGAAAAAGTACGGCACCGGCCTCGGCCTGTTCGTAACGCGGCAGCTTGTGGCCGACCACGGCGGAACCGTCGATTTCGAGTCGCGGCCCAGCGAAGGAGCGGTGTTCCGCGTCCGTCTGCCGCTGCCGGCGAGCGCCCCGGCTATGTCCGCCATGGCGCACGAGACGCCGGCCGTTGCCGAAAGGAGCGGCGCATCATGGTAGAAAGCCGTCCCCGTCGGACCGCTCCGACCGCTTCCGTGCTCATCGTCGATGACGAGGTGCTGATCCGCGACACCCTGGCCGAGTACCTGGGCCAGGAAGGCTTTGCCGTCGTCGCCTGCGCCAGCGGCGAGGAGGCGCTGGCCAAGGCGGGCCAGCAGCGTTTCGACGTGGCCCTATGCGACGTGCAGCTGCCGGGCATGGACGGCCTGCAACTGCTGGAACGGCTGCACCGCATCAGCCCCGAGACCTTCGTTCTGCTTATCACCGCCTACGCCACCGTGGAGAACGCCGTCGAGGCCTTCCAGCGCGGCGCGCACGATTATTTGATGAAGCCGATCCTCTTTGACGAAGTTCTCGGCAAGGTGCGGCGGCTGCTGGCCCATCGCGATTTGCACCTGGAAAACCAGTGGCTGCGGCGCGAGCTGAACCGCACGCACGACCCCGGCCGGATGGTCGGCGCCAGCGAAGCGATGCAGCAGGTGCTCGCCGTGGCGCGCAAAGTGGCGCCGACCCGCTCGACCGTGCTGATTACCGGAGAAAGCGGCACCGGCAAGGAGCTGATCGCCCGCGCCATCTTCGAATGGGGCCCGGAGCGGCCCGGGCCGGCGCGGTTCATCGCCGTCAACTGCGCCGCCATTCCGCACGACCTCCTGGAAAATCAGCTTTTCGGACATCGCAAGGGCGCCTTCACCGGGGCCGACCGCGACCAGGCCGGCGTCTTCGTCCACGCCGGCGCCGGGGTCGTGTTTCTGGACGAGATCGCCGAGCTGTCGCCGGCCGTGCAGGCGAAATTGCTTCGGGCCATCGAGCAGAAGGAGATTCTGCCGGTCGGCGCCAATGAGCCGGTGCGCGTGGAGGCGCGCGTGCTGACCGCCACGAACAAGGACCTCAAAAAGGAAGTCGAGGCCGGCCGATTCCGTGAGGACCTGTTCTACCGCCTCGCCGTGCTGACGATTCATCTGCCGCCCTTGCGCGAGCGGCGCGAGGACATTCCCGATCTGGTGACGCATCTGCTGAGTCAGCACGCGCAGACGCTGGGCAAGCGAATTCACGGCGTGACGCACGAGGCGATGCAGCTGTTGCTGGCCTGCCGCTGGCGCGGCAACGTCCGCGAGCTGGACAACGCCCTGCAGCGAGCGGCGATCTTCGGCGAGGGGCCGCTGATCGCGCCGGCCGACTTGCCGCCCGACCTGGCCCCGGTGGAAGGCGACCCGGCGTTGGTGGACGATCTCGGAGAGGCGGTGCGGCGCTTCGAAAAGCAGCACATCGAACGCATCCTGCGTCAGATTCCGGACAAACGGGAGGCGGCAAGGCGATTGGGCATGGGCCTGAGTTCGCTGTATCGGCGCATTTCCGAGTTGGGGATTCAGATGCAGACGGGATGATATGCCATCACGATCCACGTTGCTCTGCAGTAAGCCTTGGCGAGCGGGGGGCGTAAGCCCCCTGATTCCTCGCAGCATC
>DATKHW010001030.1:0-3789 GCA_035546275.1 Gemmataceae bacterium | reverse complement strand
TCCGTACCCAAATCGACGGCGTAGGAAATGAGCCGTTCTTCATTGGGTTCCACGTCGAGGATGCGGGCGTCTCCGGCGTAATTGGAGCCTTCAAAGACGGTAATGGGGCCTTGCATCAGGTGCAGGCCGCTTGTGTTCTTGAATTTCAGACCCAGCAGGGGGAACTTGGCCTGGGTGCGTTCGTTGTAGATGCTGACGCGGGTGCCTTCGACGTCCTTGTTGACGATGGGCAGAAGGGCCGACTTCTGGCGGGGCAGCGTGACCGGCTTATCGATGGCGTACTGGAAGAAGTCGCCCAGCTTCGTCGCCGTCGCCATCGTCGAAATGCCGGCGTCGCCCAGGTCCATCCGTTGGTTGAGAGCGATACCCAGATTGGAGTTGACGCCGGGGCCATTGACGGTGCTGTGGAGGGCGTCGAGTTCAGCGCGCGGCTTGGCGTCTTTCGCTTCCCTGCCCAGGCTGTCCGTATCCTCCGCCAGTTCTTTCTTTCGCAGCAATCCCCTGCGCTGCTCAAAGGCGCCGGATACTAGATTTCCACGGTAATTCAGGTCGCCGTTATACGTTACGGGTTGCAGGGACGCGAACAGCTCCGGCACAACGGTCGGGCGAGGAACGTACAGCGGCGTATAGAGATCCATCTGGAAGCTGATGGGCCGGCCGCTCACCAGCGCCATTCTTACGTCTTTCCAATCTTCATCGGTTGCGTTTTCGACCACGGCCCAGCCTTGCAGGAACGGTTTGTCCTCTTTTTCCTTGCCCAGCACCAACCGATAGCTCGTCTTCCAAATCGGGTTCTCGATCACATAGCCGACGCGCACGTTTCGCTTCCCCTCGCCCACGAAATTCAGGCTCACCGCTTTCTTCTGCGTGTCGTGCGACAGCGTCAGCGTCTCCAGTGCCTTCCGCACTTCATTGTCCATGATCGGATTGAGGAAGCGCACCCGCTGGACCTCCGACAGCTTGACGCTCCTCATGCCGTCAGCGCACCACATATTGAGCAGCTCGACGTTGACCAACGCTCCTGGGCCGGCCGGCTGCTGCTGCGCTTCGACGCCCATGATGCTGCCGGTCATCGTGCCGGGCTGAGCGGCGTTGGCCTGCTGCAAGACCACTTCCACCTTCTCGCCGCGCGCCTGGTTCAGAATCTGCCCGAAGGTCGGATTGGCGGACAGGTTCACCGCAAAGCTCTGAAGCGTCTTCTCCACCGGGGCGTTGCTGTCATACGACACGGCGGAGACGTGCCCGCCGTCAAGGTCGCGCAGCACCATCGACTTAATCAGATCGTTGATGTCGGAGACGGGGAAGGAGAGATCGACGCGGGCGTCGCCGTCGATGACGCCTTCGCGCTGGAAATAGCCCACGCCGCTGGAAAACAGCACCACCTGACCGATCGGCAGCTGTACCGCCGTCTCCGATGGAGCGGCCGGTGCAGGTGCGTGGAAACCGTCGTGGTCGATTTGCGGGGCGGCGGGTTTCGGAGGGTCGGCGAGGCCGCGCGTGAGATAGGCGGTCAGGCCGACGACGGCCGCGAGGCCCGTCCCCGCCGCCAGCAAGTAGGCGCGACGCATGGCTTGTCCTTTCGTCTGCATGGATGTACCGGAGTCGTTGGTCCCGTGGGGACACCCATCAGACGAACGGGAACGCCGGTCGGTTTGCACGGCGCCGTCTGCATATACTGAAGAAACGGCGCCGACAAATAGGGTACGACCAATGGCGGAGATTTACGTCAGCACCGACGTGGAAACGGACGGCCCCATTCCGGGGCCGCATTCGATGCTGAGCTTCGCGTCGGCGGCCTACCGGCCGGACAAGACGCTGGTCGCCACGTTCGCCGCCAACCTGGAGACGCTGCCCGGGGCGGCGGGTCATCCCGAAACGACGGCATGGTGGGCCAAGCAGCCGGAGGCGTGGGCGGCGGCGCGGAGCGATCTGCGCGACCCGGCCGAGGCGATGCCGGCCTATGTCCGCTGGCTGAAAACATTGCCGGGACGGCCGGTCTTCACGGCCTATCCGGCGGGGTTCGACTTCCTGTTCGTCTATTGGTACTTGATCCGCTTCGCCGGCGAAAGCCCATTCTCGTTCTCCGCGCTGGACGTCAAGACCTACGCCATGGCGATGCTCAAAACGGAGTATCGCGAGTCGGTGAAGCGCAACATGCCGCGCTCCTGGTTCGATCCGCTGCCGCATACGCACAAAGCGCTTGACGACGCCATTGAACAGGGCGCCATGTTCTGCAACATGCTGGCGGAGAATCGGCGCAATTACGAGCCGGAAGCGTGAGCGACGGAGGGGAAACCGTCGCTCACGCTTCCGGCTCGTAGGGATTCATGGAGTGTCATTGTATCCGCCTCGCAAAAATCCTGATTCCTTCGGCGCCTCGTAGGCGATGTCCAGGTCCGACGGGACCAGGCGCTTGACCTTGCTGATGCGCGCCTCCAGCGCCACGTCCAGGATGCCGCCGGTCAGCAGCGTGCGCTCCAGCGGCTGCGACGGTTTGCCCGTCGCCAGGAAATCCTCGATCTTTATCGCCAGCGCCTGAAGGAAGCCCGCCCCTGGCGGCGCCGGCAGATCGAACAGCGTCGAGGCCGGCTTCTTCTCATCGGCTAACTTCGCGGCGAAGGTGGTGTCGTCCACGTGGCCGTTGAGCAGCAACGCCGCTGCCTTGAAGCCGTCGCGGTACTCCACCAGAAACGCCAGCGGCCCCGTCGGAAACGTCGGCCGATTCGGCGGCGGGACGAATTGCCGGCAGTTGTCGCGGATGTCGCCGACGTTCAGCGACGGACTGCGAGCGAGCGCCGCGTCCAGCAGGTCCCACGACCATAGGCCGTCGTCGCCCGCCTTCCATACCGCGTCCCCCTCCAGGCAGCGCACCGCCGTCACGCCCTGATGCAGGGCGCCATCAGGGGGCTGACGCCCCCCGCTCGCCGCGCGCCGCTCGACCATGCACTGCAGCGCTTCCAAAGCGTGAATGCCGTAAATCTCCATCTCGCCGCGCGACGCCACAATGGCCCCTTCCAGCTGCACGCCCAGCGGCAATTCAAGCTCCGGCCGCCGCCACGTGATCGGTAGGCTCGATCCGGCCATGAGCGGAACGCCGACCCTGCGGGCCGTGTCCGCCATCTCCCGCGCCATCTTGCGATCATACGACAGGTGCTTGTCGCAGAAGACCGGCACGGTGCGGCCCGATTTCTGGAACACTTCCACGATTTTTTGGAAGTATTCGTAGCGCGGATAGAGTTTTTGCATCTTCTCATTCATCGGGTAGTCGCCGTGCTCGCCGATGAGGAGGACGCCGTCCACCGCCAGCTTGTCGCCGCCGAGCGTCAGGGCCGAACCGATGTCGGGGTAGAGCGGGAAGCCGTGTTTGTGGGAATGCTCCTTGCTCAGGTCGTTGGGGGCTTGCTGCTCGACGTACATGCCGGCGATGCCGAAATCGGGATAGTGCATCTTGCCGCCGCGCAGGTAGCCGTTGAGGAACCGGCCGCAGACGTGATAGGCGTGCGACAGGTAGTAGTAAGCCGTGGTCACGACGGCGATTTTCTTCGGCGCTTTGTCCGTGCGCGGCGGGGGTTCGCAGCGCGGCCGTGGTGCCGGCGGCTCGCCTGCCGGATCCAGGCAGGCGAGTCGCCTGCACCACGGGGCGGCCAGGGCGGCGCCGAGGAAATGGCGACGGGACAGGGGGAAATCAGGATTCATGCGGGACTCTCATGAATAAGGGGGGCCGGGGTCCGCGTCCAGCAAGTACAGAGACGCTTGCGCCCCAGGATGGCAGACTCGGCGGCGAATGCA
>DATKHW010001029.1:0-5627 GCA_035546275.1 Gemmataceae bacterium | reverse complement strand
AGGCGCCGGCCGTGCCGCCCGCCGGGGCCGCGCTGCCGCCGGGTTATGTCACCGGCGTTCCGCACAAGGAAGGCCAGCCGCCGCCGGTGCGCACGCCGATGGCGTATCTGCTGCCTTTTGAGATCGTTTCCGTCCATCTGCTGGTGGTGCTGATCGCGGCGGCTTATTTGGCGCGCGCGAAGAGAAGGCGGAATGCGGAACGATGAAGGATGAATCAAGCATCTTCTTGATTCATCCTTCATCGTTCATCGTTCATCATTTGACTTGGGGTTCGTCATGACGGAGATCGGCCTGAACCATTACCTGCTGCTCGGCGCGGTGCTGTTCACCTGCGGCGCCGTCTGCATGGCCGTCAAGCGAAACGCCATCGGCATCCTCATGGGCGTCGAGCTGGTCCTCAACGCGGCCACCGTCAACCTGGTCGCCTTCGCTCATTTCAGCGAAACGTTTCAGATCGAGGGCCAGGTCTTCGCCCTGTTCGTCATCGTGTTGGCCGCGGCCGAGGCGGCCGTGGCCCTGGCCATTGTCCTCAACTTCTACAACAATCATTCGACCGTGGACGTGGATACGGCGGAGGAACTCAAGGGATAGCTTCGTAGGGTGGGTCGCAAGACCCACCAATGACATGCAGAAATCAGGAACCTTCCGGTGGGTCTTACGACCCACCCTACACGGATAACCATGAGCGATTTCCTCGCCGATCCGCTGAAGTTCTACGGGGACCATCCCGGCTGGCTGTTCGCCACGGCGACGCTGCTGCCGCTCGCGTCGTTCCTCCTGATCCTGCTGGCGTCGGGCGCCTGGGCGCTGCTCCGCCGCTACCGCGACGAGCAGACCTGGATCGAACCGCTCTACAACGCTTTTGGCGGCGACAAGGGCGGACGCACCGCCGCTTATGTCGCCACGGCCGCCATCGGCCTCGCCTTCGTCTTCAGCCTCGTCGGTTTCCTCCGCTTCACCTTCGTGGACGGCGACAAGGACCGGGAGCGCGAGCAGCGCGAGGCCAGCGTCCCGCAGGTCCGTGAGAAAATGCTCGAAGCGCACCAGGATGTCGTCGCGCTGGAACGCACGCAGCAGGCGACGCAAGCGCGAGAACCAAGCGAGGATCGCGACGCCAAGCTGAAGGAGCTGGACGCACAGCTGACCGCCGTCAGGAAACACGCGATCGACGCCGAGCTGGACTACGACGCCGAGGAGATGGGTCTGGCGACGATCGACGCGCGCTGGGACGCGCGCTGGACCGGCCGGCTCGACTGGCTGCAGCTGCACCCCAGCTCCGATCAAACCAACGATACGCAGCACGGCGCCATCTTGCAGCTCGGCTTCCGCATCGACAGCCTCGCCGCCCTGATGTTCGTGATGGTGACGCTCATCGCCACGCTGATTCACGTGTTTTCGATCGGCTACATGAGCGATGAGCTGCGGGAGACGGTCGAGGACCATCAGGTCCACGCGGCGCACGGCCATTTGCACCGCCGCGGCCGGTTCGGCCGGTTCTTCATGTATCTGTCGCTGTTCTGTTTCTCGATGCTCAACCTGGTCCTGGCCGACAACCTGTTCCAGGTGTTCGTCAGCTGGGAGCTGGTCGGCATTTGCTCGTACCTGCTGGTCGGCTTCTATTTCGAGCGGAAAAGTGCATCCAACGCGGCAAACAAGGCGTTCATCACGAATCGCATCGGCGACGCCGGCTTCATCATCGGCTTGCTCATCCTGTGGACCTACGTCGGCACCTTCAATTTCGAGGACATTTTCCGCACGGTCCGGTCGCCGACCCATGACGCCCACGGCGATTTGGTGCTGGGCGGCCATTTTCTGCGCGGCGAACTCGCCGACGCTCACACGGTCCATTTGGCGGCGCCGAACGCGCCCATTGGTCCCAATACGACGGCCGTGCTGTTCCCGCGCGAGCAGGCCGGCTGGGAGCATACCCCGGACGTCCATGTTGAGGCCAACCCGAAGCCGAATGAGTTCCATACGATGCCGTACTGGATGCTGGTCCTGGCCGGCCTCGGCGTCTTCCTCGGCTGCGTCGGCAAGTCGGCGCAGTTTCCGCTTCAGGTTTGGCTCCCCGACGCGATGGAAGGTCCGACGCCGGTCAGCGCGCTCATCCATGCCGCCACGATGGTGGCGGCCGGCGTCTACCTGGTGGCGCGCGTCTATCCCTTGTTCACGCCCGAGGCCCTGCTCGTCATCGCCTACACCGGCGGAATCACCCTGTTCCTGGCCGCCACCGTCGCCGTGGTTGTGACGGACATCAAAAAGGTGCTGGCGTACTCGACGGTCAGCCAGCTCGGCTACCTGATGCTCGCGCTCGGCGTCGGCGGCTGGACGGCCGGGTTGTTCCACCTGCTCACCCATGCCTTCTTCAAGGCGCTGCTGTTTCTCTGTTCCGGCGCCGTCATCTTCAACTGCCACCATGAGCAGGACATGCTCAAGATGGGCGGCCTGTTCCCCAAGATGAAGATCACCGCCATTACCATGCTGATCGGCGTGCTATCCATCTCCGGCGTGCCGGGCTTCAGCGGCTGGTACAGCAAGGACGCCATTCTCGCCCAGGCGTTCGGCTTCATGTACGCCCACCCCGAACACATGCTGCTGTTCGTTCTGCCGCTGGTCACGGCCGGGATCACGACGTTTTACATGTTCCGCATGTGGCTGATGACCTTCGTCGGCAAGCCGCGCGACCATCACGTCTACGAGCACGCCAAGGAATCGCCGTGGGTGATGGCCGTGCCGCTGATGGTGTTGGCGTTTTTCAGCGTCTGCGTCGCCTACGGCAAGGAGCCGTGGAATCCGGAAGAAAGCTACCTGGCAGATCACATTTCGCAATCGCAGCCGGACGCGGTTTACGCCGACTTCGGCCGGCTCAAGGACGAGGTGCTGTGGAAAAGCAAGGCGCTGCCGTCCAATGAGCACAGCGTCCGCCAGCTGGCCGCGGACAACCACGCCCTGGCCGGCAACCTGGCGCTGGGCATCGTCGTGCTCGGCCTGATCTTCGCGGCGCTTCTCTACGGTTTCCGCGTCCTCGACCCGGCGGAGTCGAAGGAGCAATTCGCCGGCGTCCATCGCTTCCTGACGCACAAATGGTACTTTGACGAGCTGTATAGCGCACTGGTCGTGCGTCCGGCTCTGGTGATCGCCTACTGGTTCCGCTGGTTCGATTTGACGGTGATCGACGGAATCATCCACTTCGTCGCCAACGCGACGGTGCGCGTGTCGAAGTGGGACGGCCGGTTCGACAACGGCGTCATCGACGGCCTGGTGAACGTGATCGGGCGGACGATCTACGGCGTCGGCTCCGGATTGCGGAGAATGCAGACCGGCCAGTTGCGCAATTATGTGCTGTTCCTGGTGCTGGCGGCCGTGGGCGTCTTCCTGCTGCTGACGTGGTGGGTGACGATGGCGCTGGCTGGGTGAAACATGAGCACGCAGCGCAAGCAAGTGATTTCCTCGTCAGCACTTGCTTGCGCTGCGTGCTGATAAGCGGAGCGAAGCGACATGTTCCCCTACGAATACGAATGGGATTTCATCTGGATGACGCTGGTGGTGTTCGTGCCCAGCGTGTTCGCGTTGGGGTTGCTGTTCTTCCCGCGCGGCAAGGACGAGGCCATGCGCTGGTGGTCGCTGATCGGCACGGCGCTGACCTTGGGCCTCAGCATCGGCATGTTCTGGAATTTCCGCTACGACACCGTCGAGAGCCACGGCGTCCTCGACACGGCGCAGGCCCGTTACGACGCATCCCTGCCGGGTCGAGCGGAGAAGGCCGACAATCCCAACCTCGGCGCCCCCGCCCGGAGCCGCGACTGGGTCGCCCGCTATTCGTGGATCAAGAGCTTCCATATCGACTATTATCTCGGCGCCGACGGCATCAGCATGGCCCTCATCCTACTCACGACGGCGCTGAGCTTCCTGGCCATGATCGCCAGCTGGAAGATCGAAAAATTCGTTCGCGGATATTGCATCCTGTTTTTGGTGCTGGAAACGGGGATGCTGGGCACGTTCCTGGCGCTTGACTTCTTCCTCTTTTATATCTTCTGGGAAGTGATGCTCTTGCCGATGTATTTCCTCATCGGCGTGTGGGGCGGGCCGCGGCGCGAGTATGCGGCCATCAAGTTCTTTCTCTACACGCTGCTCGGCAGCGTGTTCATCCTCATCGCGCTGCTGGCGTTCTATTTCACCAACGTGCGGGATTTCGTGACGCCGCAGCTGCTGGAAGCGGCGGTCGCGGACCGGGGCGGCGCCGACGTGGCCAAAGCGCGGGACGCCGTGAAAGCCGCCGAAACCAATCAGGCCAACGTGGAGCAGGCCACGCGGAAAGCCGTGCAGCAGTGGGAAGCCGCCCGGCAGGAACTCGAAAACAACTCGGCCCCCGCGGATAAGGAGCCCAAGGCGCCCGAACAAGCCAATCCCAAAAAGCCGGCCGAGGTCGATAAGGCGGTGCAGGACGCTTACAACGACGCTTTGAAGAAGCGCACGGCGGCCGCTCGCGAGCTTCTGGTTGCGCGGGTCAAACGGACGACGGCGTTGCTCCAGGTCAAGGACCTCACAGTCAACACGTTCGACCTGGTCCTGCTGCAGCGCGTCGGCAAGGCTGCTCAAGAACATCTGCACGAACACGACGACCAGGTTTCGACGCCCATCATTGATGAGGCGAAATCGCTTGAAAGCGAGATGAAAGATGCGAAGAACGGCTGGAGCGACAAGGACCGCGCCGCCGCCGCGGCCTACGCCGCCGCTGCTGAAACCGGAATGAAGGAGCGCCTCAGCAGCCAGTCGTTCTTCAGCGCCGGCTTTCAGTACACGATGTTCCTCTTCCTGTTCATCGGCTTCGCCATCAAGGTGCCCGTCTTCCCGTTCCACACCTGGCTGCCGGACGCCCACGTCGAGGCGCCGACGCCCATCAGCATGATCCTGGCCGGCGTCCTGCTCAAGATGGGCGGCTACGGCATCATCCGCATCGCCTATCCCATTTGTCCCTGGGCCGCGGAGTCGCTCGCTTTCTGGATCGCGCTCTTTGGGATCATCAATATCGTTTATGGCGCCTTCGCGGCGATGGCCCAAACCGACTTCAAGAAGCTGGTGGCGTACAGCTCCGTCAGCCACATGGGCTACGTCATCCTCGGCGTCGCCGTCTGGTCCACGGGGCCGGGCACGGCTTACTGGGCGTGGGGCATGAACGGCGCCGTGTTCCAGATGATCGCCCACGGCATCACCTCGGCCGGCATGTTCTTCCTGGTCGGCGTCATCTACGACCGGGCGCACCACCGCAACCTCGACAACTTCCGCGGCCTGTACGAGCCGATGCCGCTGTACGGCGGCATCAGCGCCGTGATCTTCTTCGCGGCGATGGGGCTGCCGGGCATGTGCGGCTTCGTCGGCGAGTTCATGGTGGTGCTGTCGGCGTGGAACTTCGCGCCGGGTGGACACCAGGCGGTCGGCATCGTGTTCTCGGTGCTGGCGGCGGCGACGGTGGTGCTGACGGCGGCGTACATCCTGTGGACGATCCAGCGCGTGTTCATGGGCCAGAACCCCGCCTACAAGAACTTCAAGGACATGGATTACCGCGAGGTGATCGCGGCCGTGCCGCTGGTGGTGCTGGCGGTGCTGTTCGGCGTGGCGCCGCCGTT
>DATKHW010001028.1:0-4746 GCA_035546275.1 Gemmataceae bacterium | reverse complement strand
GCTTGCTCGTATTCGTCGCGGTTCGCCAGGACAGTCTGCATTTGCGCCTGGCCGACGCGCAGCAACCGGGCCGCTTCCACCAACATCGGTCCTAGCTCCGGCCAATGCTCGGCGGCTTTGGCCAGCCTGGTTTCGGCTTCTCGCAGCAATTGGCTGTACTTCTCAGCGTCCGCACCCAGGAGCGGGCGGCAGGCCTCAAGCTGCACAGCGGCGTCCTTGAAATCCTGAGACATGCGATGGACGCCGTCCGCCTGAAACGTAGTCGATAAACCGTCCAGTCCCTTGGCCATGTCGCCCATCGCGCGGGCCGTGGATTCGGCTGCGGCGTAATCGACGGCCGGGTCCTTCAGCCGGATCACCGCCCCGTCCATCTGGTTTCGCAGGTTGTCCGCCAGGGCTCGCAGCTTCGGCCGCTGTTCCCGCAGCAGGTGCAACGCCTCGCGGAGCTGCGCCACCTGGCGGCTAGTTTTCTTGGTGACGCGGTCGATGCGAGAAACGCCGTCGTGAACCTCGCCGGCGCCGGGCATCCCCACGGCAAAGCCGAACAGGACGATCGCGACCAGGCATTCGAGAACGCCTAGGCTCAGGAGCAGCATACGACGGACCACGGCAAGCCCCGCCAGACGCTGGGCGAGAAAAAGTGTCTATATGATTATAGCACTCAGGAATCGGCGGCGCCGGCCGGCGGCGGCGCTTTGCCCAGCGCCTTGGCGGCGATGTCGCGCCGATAAAAGGCATCGCGGAAGTGGATTAGCGAAACCGCCTCGTAGGCGCGCCGTTGCGCGTCGTCCAGCGTGTCGCCCAGCGCCGTCACGCCGAGGACGCGGCCTCCGTCGGTCAGGATGCGGTCGCCCTCCCGCCGCGTGCCGGCATGGAATACCTTCACATCCGGCAGCCGCGCCGCCTCCGCCAGCCCCGTGATCGGCGACCCGCGCTCGTACTTGCCGGGATAGCCCTTGGCCGCCGTCACGACGCAAACGGCCGGCCGCGGGTCCCATTCCAGGCCTGACGGCAGCTCGTCCAGCCGGTCGTCGACGGCCGCCTCCAGCACATTCAGCAGATCGGTGCGCAGCCGCATCATCAAAGGCTGCATTTCGGGATCGCCGAAGCGGCAATTGTACTCCAATACGCGCGGCCCTTGCGGCGTCGTCATTAAGCCGACGTAAAGGACGCCGCGGAACGGCCGGCGACCCCGCTTCATCGCGTGGATGGTTGGCGTCAGCACGTCGCGCTCCACCGCATCGAGCAGCGTCGGCTGCGCCAGCGGCGCCGGGCAATAGGCGCCCATGCCGCCCGTGTTCGGCCCGGCGTCGCCGTCGAACGCCGCCTTGTGGTCCTGCGTCGGCGGCAACGTCACGATGGTGCGGCCGGAAACGAGGGCCAGAATGGTCAGCTCCTCGCCCTCCAGCCGCTTTTCGATCACCACCCGTCGGCCGGCGTCGCGGCCGAACTCCTCGCGCACCATGATCCGCTCGATGGCGGCCAGCGCGTCCTCCTTGGTCGAACAGACGAGGACTCCTTTGCCGGCGGCCAAACCGTCGGCCTTGACCACGACGGGGTACTCGCGCGTCTCGATGTAATGGCGGGCGGGATCGGGGTGATCGAAGATCTTGAAATCCGCGGTGGGTACGTCGGCCTGCCGCATGAGCGTCTTGGCGAACGCCTTACTGACCTCGAGTTGGGCCGCCTCGCGCGTTGGGCCGAAGATGCGCAGCCCTGCCTTTTGAAAGACATCGACCACGCCGCGGGCCAGCGGCTCCTCCGGGCCGACCACGGTCAGGCCGACGTCTTCCTTCTTGGCGAAGCGGATGAGACGGTCGAAATCGTCGAGATCGAGAGGGACGTTGGCGCCGTCCTCGGCCGTGCCGGCGTTGCCTGGGGCGCAGAAGACGCGCTCGACGCGCGGCGACTGCGCCAGCTTCCAGACCAAAGCGTGTTCACGACCGCCCTTGCCCAGCACGAGGACCTTCATGCACCGCTCCTCACCCGCAGGGAAAGGGACATTTTATCAACCCGGCAGGAAGGAAGCGCAAGGGCGGTCCAGCCGCCTCAGATGAGCGTCTTCTGAAACAGCAGCAAGTTGGCGCCGCGGTCGGGGTCCCAACGCATCCCGACGATGTCGTATTCCAGCGCGATGCCCAGGTGCAGCATGGGTCGGTGCTGGTTATGACATTCGAACCGGATCGACTCATAATCGTGCAGCCGGGCCCAGCTATGGACGGCCTCCATAAGCTGCGAGGCGATGCCCTGGCGCCGGAACTCCGGTAAGACGCCATAGAACCACGAAAAGAAAACCGACGGCTTCAACTCGAAGCCCAGGGTGAAACCGACCGGCCGGTCGTGGATGTGCGCGACCATTTGCAGAACATTGTGCCGGCCGAGGAAGCGCCGCTGGATCGACTCCGCATTGCGGAACGGCCGGAAAATCTGGTTGTAAAGCGAGACAATGACAGGCAATTCCTCCGGCCCGACAATGTCGATAATGGCGTCGGCCATGAGTAAGCCTCCCGACTCCGCGTCCCGGCGCGAAGTCTATTCTCAGCGTTCCGGCCGATAGAGCGAAGCGATTAGCTCCGCCCAAGTCGGCACGTTCCAGTTGGACAGGTCGTCCACCTCATCCGCGGCGGTCGGTTCCAACTCCTCTCCCGTGATTTCTTCCGGTTCCTCCTCGCTTTCGTCCTCGGCCGCGCGCGGTGCCTCTTCTCGTTCCGGCTTCCGGCCGCGCGACCGGCCGCGGCGCCGGCGGCGGTCGCCTCCTTCCTCGGTTTCTCCGGCGGGCGGCGGGAGGTCGATGGTCTCTGCGGAAGCCGACGGCGCCTCCTCCTCGGCCGCTTCCGCGGACGAAGCGGCTTCGGCTTCCGGCGCCGACTGGTTCGGCGCCGCGCCGCCCTTGGAACCGCGGCCGCGACGACGGCGACGCGGTCGGCCACGTGGGGCGCCCTGCTCGTTTGCGGTCTCCGCGACAGGCGCTTCGGCCGCTTCTGATGCATCCTCGGCTTCCGACGGCGGTTCTGGCGCTGGGACGCCAGACTTGACCGGCTCCTCGGACCTCGCGGGGGGCGTCGCCTCTTCCGCTTCAGCGGCGGCCGCGGCCGGCCGGCGGCGGCGGTGGCGAGACGGCGCCGGCTCATCCGTCCGTGCGGGGGCCGATTTGTCCGACGACAAGCCGAGGTCCGCGACCAGATCGTCCCAGCTATTTTCACTTTCCGGCGCCGTCATGTCTCGATTTCCTGTGGTCCGTCGGGCGACGGGAAGCCTCGGCGAATCGCCGCGTGCCTTGCTTGTTTCGATGTTGTATTCTAGCAAATCCCGGCCGCAACAGTATCCGGCGCCGGCCGCGGCTATCCGGCCGTCGGCGCCGAGGTGCGGCCCAGCAAGTCGTGGACCTCCTCGTCCGTCGTTTGTGTGAAATCTCCGTACCAGAGGCCGACGGCGTAAAGCGGCTCGGGCATATGGGCGCAGACCACTTCATCGGCTTCCGCCGCCAGCTCGGCGCAAACGTCGGCCGAGCCGACTGGCACGGCCACGACAATACGGGCCGGATGCATCCTCCGCAGCGCTGCCACCGCCGCCCGCATCGTCGAGCCGGTGGCCAGACCGTCGTCTACTACGAGGACCGTGCGGCCATTCACGTCCGGCGGCGGCCGATCGTCGCGGTAGGCTCGTTCTCGCCGCGCCAACTCGCGCCGCTCTTTTTCCGAAACGGCCTCAATGACGTCGTCCGGAATATCGAGCGCGCGAATCACTTCCTCGTTCAGAATGCGAATCCCACCGCTGGCCATGGCGCCCATCGCCAGCTCCTCGCGGCCGGGCACGCCCAATTTGCGGACAAGAAAGACATCCAAGGGCGCCCCAAGTGCATGGGCGATTTCATAAGCGACCGGTACGCCGCCGCGCGGTAGGGCCAGCACCAATAAGTCCGGTCGGCCGGCGTAGGCGGTCAGCTTGGCTGCCAGTTGGCGACCGGCGTCGGCTCGATCTTGAAAAAGCATCGCCCCCTCCTCTCGCACGCGCCCAACATACGTTCTCTCGGAGTTCTGGAACTAGCAGGCGCCGGCGCCCGCTCGAACCGGAGGCAGGGCGCCTGCTTCCTTCAAGGTAGCACGAATGGCGCTGCGATTCACGGGCCGCCGCGGCGCGGCCCAGGAAACCTGCTCATCCAGGTATGCCAGCTGCAGCGCGCGACGAAAAACGGCCTGAGATTTGCCATATAAGCCTTCAAGGCGCGTCGTCGATTCGGTCCGCGGCGCGCGAATTCCAACCCCTTCGGCCAGGAGAAGAATCATGGCATTGAACTCGCTGGAAGACCTCTTTGTCGAGCAGATTCGCGACTTGTACGACGCTGAGAAGCAACTGGTCAAGGCGCTGCCCAAGATGGCGAAGGCCGCTTCCGCGCCAAAATTGAAGACCGCGTTCGAGGAACACCTGGAAGAAACCAGAAACCACGTCGATCGGCTGGAACAAGTTTTCAACCTGCTCGGCCACAAGCCCAGGGCCAAGAAATGCGCGGCGATGGAAGGCATGGTCGAGGAAGGCGGCGAAATGATCAAGGCGGACTGCGAGCTGAACGTCAAGGACGCCGGCCTGATCGCCTGCGCCCAGCGCGTGGAGCATTACGAAATCGCCGGCTACGGCTGCGTGCGCACCTGGGCGCATCAGCTTGGCCAATCCGAGGCGGCGCGGCTGCTGGAGGAAACGCTCCGCGAGGAGAAGCACGCCGACGAAACGCTGAACACCATCGCCGAA
>DATKHW010001027.1:0-15135 GCA_035546275.1 Gemmataceae bacterium | reverse complement strand
GAATCTTTGCGTTGTTTGCCTCCCACGCCTTCCTTTCCGCGGTCGTGACGTAAGGCAGCAATCGGCCGCCGGTCGCGTCCTGGCTGACGGGGCCGAGGCCCGGCCGTACGTCGGGCTTGAGCCAATCGTTCTCGTCATAAGCCCCTTTGAAGACATCCACCAGGCGGTAATAATCGCGCTGCGGGATCGGGTCGTACTTGTGGTTGTGGCAGCGGGCGCACTTCAGCGTCAGCCCCATGACCGCCGAGCCGAGCACGTCGATTTCGTCGGCCATCACGTCGAGGCGGTCCGGGACGTAGCCGGTGATGTTGGCCCAGGTCGGATCGGGCGCCATGCGCAGGAAGCCGGTGGCGACCAGGTTGTCGTAAAGCTCCGGCGTGATCTCGGGGGCGTGTTCGTAATCGGCCAGCTCGTCGCCGGCGATCTGTTCTATCAAAAAGCGGTCATACGGCTTGTCGGCGTTGAGGGAGCGCACGACGTAATCGCGGTAGCGCCAGGCGTTGGGCCGCGGCAGGTCCTGTTCGCGCTTCCCCTCCGAGTCCGCGTACCCGGCCAGGTCCAGCCAGAAGCGGCCCCAGCGTTCGCCGTAGCGCGGTGAGGCGAGAAGCCGGTCGATCATTTTTTCGTAGGCGTCCGGCGCCCGATCCGCCAGAAAAACCTCGACGTCGGCCGGTTCGGGCGGCAGCCCGGTCAAATCGAAGTACGCCCGGCGGATGAGCGTCGCTCGGTCAGCCTCCGGCGCGAACGTCAGGCCCTTTTCCTCCAGCTTTTGCAGGAGAAAGGCGTCGATGGGGTTGCGCACTTGTTCCGCGTGGTGGACGATGGGAACTGCGACGGCTTTCGGCGGCTGGAAGGCCCAGAAATCGCGGTCCTTGTCCGTGACGAGAGGATCGGGGGTCGTGGAGGCGACGTCAGGTTCGACCGCCGCTTCCGGAGCGCCCGCGGCGATCCAGCGGACGAGCACGTCGATTTCGCTCGGCTCCATGGGCTTGACGCAGGCTTCCACCAGCCGATCGTGCGGCGGCATCTTGCCGGCCCGGATCTTTTGGATCATCAAACTCTCATCCGGCTTGCCGGGTATCACCGCGGGGCCGGATTTGCCGCCGCGGAGCAGGGCCGCCCGCGTGTGCAAATCCAGGTTCGCTTCCTGGCGGCGGAGTCCGTGGCAGGCCGTGCAGCGGCGCAGCAGAATCGGCAGCACGTCGTGCTGCGTCGGGATGGCAGCGACCGGTACGTCGGCGGCGCCGAAGCCGGCCCCCGCGGCGATCCAGCGCCGGACGGCCGCCGTCTCGGCGTCGCTGAGATGCGCATTCTCGCCGGGCGGCATCTTTCCACTGTGGACCTTCTCGTACAGCAGGCTTTCGTCCGGCTTGCCGGGGACGATCACCGGACCGGACTGGCCGCCCTTCTGGAGGCCCGCCGGGGTCGTCAAGTCCAGCTCGCCGCGGGTTGCCTTGCCGCCGTGGCAGCGCACGCATTTCGCATGCAGGATCGGTTGAATCTCAGCTGCAAACGATGGCGCCGCGGCTGGTGAAACGACCTGCGCCTGGGGTGGATCGACGGCCGAGATGGGATCCTGTACGGCGCTTGTCGCCGTCGCGGCGAGGAAGAGAATCCAGATCGCGATTTGAGTGCGACGCATTGTGATGGCGCTAACGTGGCCTGGATGCCGGTATGCGAGAGCTTGCGCTGCGAACCCCGACTCAGTGTATCCACCCGGATGCGTCGGCGCCACGGCCCGCTGCACCCCGGTTTTTCCGTCCGCCCCAAGCTCCGATGCGTATAGCACGTTCGCCTTTTTTCCGCCGCCATGTACACTTCGGCCGGATAAATTGTATATAACCCTATTATCGCATCATCGACGGAATGCCCAACGACAGCCCGAGGGCACTGTTTGCCTGCCCACGCACGCTTCGATTGCGGCGCAACGCGGCGCTGCTCCTGTTGTCCTTGGTCCACAACAGCAGCGTTTTTCATCGGCCGACCTGTAATGCTCCCCCGCGGGTCGGATCGGAGGACAGACCCATGATGGGCCTCGAACGGCCAGGGACCGCGGACCCTGCGCTGATGCTGGCCTTTTTGCGCGACAAGACCAGCGGACGCAAGCTGCGTCTGTTCGCATGCGCCTGCTGCCGCCTGGTTTGGCGGTTCGTCTCCCAGGAATCGGGCCGGCTGCAGCTGGAGGCCGTGGAGCGCGGCATCGACGGACGCACCACCGTGCCGATCCGGCGGAAGGGTCCCACCCCGACGCCCCACGAGGGGGCCTCTCCGGCGGTGTACGCGGAGGTGGCCTGCATCTTCGCCGGCTGCACCGACCCCTTCGCCGCCGCGCTGGTGGCCTCCGCCATGTCCGAACGGGCCGACCCCGAGGCCGCCGGCCGCAGCGCCCAGGCCGCCGTGCTGGCCGACCTGTTCGGCCGGCCGACCCGCCTCCTCGACCGCCGCTGGCGCTCGCCGGAGGTGCTGGCGCTGGCCCAATCCATCTACGACCACCGCCGCTTCCAGGACCTGCCCCGCCTCGCCGGCCTGCTCGAAGCCGCCGGCTGCCCGCCGCACAACCTGCTGGACCACTGCCGATCGGACGGTCCGCACGTGCTCGGCTGCTGGGCTTTGGACGTGCTTCTCGGAAAATCGTGATAAAAAGGAGAGAGACGACAAACGACCCGGCACTCAGGGATCGGCATGGAACTCTTTCTCCGCAATTGCGAAGCGACTGCGCTCGAAGTCCTCGTCGAACGGCCCGGCGCCCCCCCGGAGCAGCGCCGGCTGGGCCGTCCCTTCGTTTTGATCGGCCGCGACTCTCGCAACGATGTCTTGCTGGACGACGATCAGGTCAGTCGCCGTCACGCCTATGTGCAGCTCGTCGGCGGCCGCGCCTTTTGTGTGGACCTGGTCAGCCGCACCGGCGTTCACTGGCCGACCGGACCGCAGGCGTCTGGCTGGGTGGAATGGGACGAGCCGTTGCGCATCGGCCGGAACACAATCCGTCTGGCGCGCCCACGGCCGGACGCGGGTTCCGCCGCGAGGGGGGTGGTTCTCCGGGCGGAGGAACGGATGGCGCCGGAGGTCCCGGACGTCGTCATTGAAGTGGACGCCCCGGCGCCCCTGCGCTGGCGCATGAGCGACTCTCTGGCGCTGGCGGGAACGGCGCCCGGCTGCAAATTGCGCCTTCGACACGCGGACATATCCCGCTTTCATTGCAGCCTGGTGCGCGGGCCGCTCGGCGTGTGGGTGGTCGATTTGCTCAGCCGGGAGGGGACGCGCGTCAACGACCATAAGGTCCCGTGGGCGCAGCTGATGGACGGCGATCGCCTGCAAATCGGCCCATTCACCGTGTACGTTCGGTATGAGCAGCCGGCGCTCCGGCGAGGCTTGGCCGCTGCGCCTCCATTCGCCGTGGATCGTCCGCTGTCGTCGGCCGTGGTCGATCAATCCTCGCTGCTGCCGGTCTTCCACGAATTCAATCGGATGCAGCAGCACATGATGGACCAGTTCCATCAGACGACGCTCATGATGGTGGAGATGTTCGGCGCGCTGCACCGGGAGCAGACGGCGTTGGTCCGCGCCGAGCTGGAAGAGATGCGGCGGCTGACTCAGGAGCTGAACGAGCTGAAGGCGGAGCAGGCGCGGCAAGCGCTGACCAGGCCTGCGGCGCCGGCGGCGGCGCCAGAGGCGGAGCGTCCGACCGTCGCGGCGCCGCCGGCGGACGCCTCTCAGCCGGCGCCGCCGCCTTTGTCGTCTGAACCGGCCGGCAAGGGGGACTCCAGCGCCCCGGCTTCTCCGGACGTGCATGATTGGTTGAGCCATCGCGTCGCCGCGTTGCAGGAAGAGCGGAACGGCCGATGGCAAAAAATCCTTCAATTCATCACAGGCGCGAAAGGCGCATAACACGTCAGGATGATTTCCATCCCGCCGATCCACGCCATTGCATCACTCGGAGGGACCGCTATGCGCCGATGCGCGCAGGCGGCGCCGCGGGAAATCTCGCCTCCTTTTTCCTTGTCAATGCCGCAGGCTGGGTAATATTTGCCGCGTGGGCTTCGCTGCTGAATGAGGCGCGCCCCTTGCCGCGAGCAGGAAATGCCTAATCCCTCAGCGGCCGTCGATGCGCTGCTGCCACCCTCCTTCCCCGCCATGCGTTCCGCCGTTTCGTGAAAGGACATGCCCCATGTCGGCACTGCTTTGCAAGTTGTGGTCGGATGACACAGGCGCCGTCGTTTCCTCGGAACTCATCCTGGTCATCGCCCTGGTGGTCATCGGAGTCATCCCGGGACTGGTGTCTCTGCGGAACGGCGAAAACGCGTCGTTAGGGGACATCGCCAATGCGCTGCTGGCCGTCAATTTGAACTTCAGCTTTTCGGGATTTGCGATTGGCACTCAACACTTTTCGCCTACCTTCCTGGTCATTCACAACAATTTTGCCCAGGTGGGCGGCGTCTCATTCAGCGGCACGAACAGCACTTTCTTCGCTTCCGCCGAGGGAAATGCCAATTTCAATGTCGCCGTCCCGCCGGTCAATCCCGCGCCGTAAGGCGCCGGCGTGAACCGACGGCCGCGCCTTGAACTTATGGCTTTGCGTTCGACGGCCGGCCAGGCGCGGCGCATGCTCTCAAGAAATCCGGCGCGACGCCGGATTTTTTCTTGCCAGCACATTGCTCAGTGCGTACACTAACACCCAAGGTTAGGGAGTTCAGCCAACGCCTGGGATAGTTTCCTGTGCCCACGCTGCGTCGGATTCTGTTGGCGCTTGCCGCCGTGCTGGCCGGCCCGCTCCTGGGCCTGGGCAGCCGCGTCCACGCCGGTTATGTTGCGCCGGCGTCTCACGTCGGCGCCAACGGCTGCGATGCGCTGATGGCGGGCGGTTCCCAGGCTGCCGCGGCCGATCAAAGCATGGAGCCGGCGCGTGATGGCGCCGCTGATCCAATCGCAGCCTGGGACGCCGGCGGCATTCTCGCGATGCTGCAGCGCGCGTCTCTGGCCGGGCTGGTCGGCTCGGGGTTGCCGGCCTCTGGCGCGGGCGGTCAACCAGGCCCCGGCGGTCCTAATGCCGGATGTTCACTCGCCCAGGTAAGCCTGCCATCGTGCCCGCGAGTCGATCCCTGCGCCTTGATCGGCCGGCTTTTCCGTGAAGAAAGTCTGTGCTGGCCGCCTCCCTTCCCTTCCCTTCTTTTCCGGCCTCCCCGCTGCCTGTGCGTCTGATGCGGCGCCGCCGGCCTTTTGTCTTGAGCTTCCTGTGACGGCGCCTCAACCCCTTGGGTTGATTTTGAGTTTCCGCGCAAGCGCTCGGGCAACAAAGGCGAGGCGTAAGCAATGCAATTATCCTGCAACCGATCCACATATGTGCTGCCGGCGAGCCTGGTTCTGGCGCTATGTCTTTTTGGCGCCGAGTCCGCCAAGGCCGATTTCCTGGAGTATCGAAACGGGTCGCTCAACGGGGACGCGTCGGTCGCTGAGCCCCGTGACATCGCTGGTGGTTACATCACCACGGACTCGTTCACTCTTACGAGCGGTGCATCGCTGACGCAGTTTACAGGCGGCTTCTGGGTCGACATCGGGGCGACCCCTTCTTCGATCCAATGGTCCATTGGGACCACTTCATTCGGCAACGACATCGCGTCCGGCGCCGCTTCTGGCGCGTCCTTGCAGAATACGCTTAAAATCTCAAACAACGGGTTTGGCGCGGATGTATACGAATCCACCTTTGCGCTAAGCGGTTCTTTGTCGGCCGGCACGTATTGGCTCACGCTGACTGGCACAGCTAGCGACGCCGGCGAGATAGCATGGGACGGGGCGAAGCCGCCTCCGGCTTTGACGTCGTCAGCGTTCCAATTTGATCCAACTGCAATGCCCCCCGGGAGCAGCGCAGTTAATTCGGAGTTCTTCGAGGTTTTCGGCAACCCCAGCGGCAGCCCCGTCGCCCCTGAACCGTCCAGCTTCCTCCTGTTCGGCGTCGGAGCGGTCGGCCTGATTGGCTACGTCGGATTGCGGCGGAGGAAGAAGATCGCGCCGGCCGCATGACGGCGGCGCCCGTGTAACAACGGCATGTCCCGAAGCCGCGTTTCGGGAAGTGCGTCCAGAAGCCCGGTTTCCCCTGTTGCGGCGCCCGACGATTCGCGCGACCGCACCGTCTCGGTGCTGAGACAAACGAGGTCCAAAATCATGCGATGCTCCCAGCAGACGATGAAGTCGGCGGCGATGACGATAACGGTTCTGCTCCTAGCGCTCGGGGGTGTGGTGCGAGCCAGGGCAGACTTCGTCCAAAATGGCAATTTCGATGCCAACAGCCCCCCCGGCGGCACCGCTCCGCTCGACTGGACCTTTACGCCAGCTGCCAGTGGCTCAGACTTCTTTGTTGGCCCCGGTCCAGGATTCGGGGCGTTTTCGACCCCGAATTCTGCCAACTTCGGGGCCACCGGCGCTTTCGACGACACCCTTTCCCAAATACTGGCAACGACACCGGGCGCGTCCTATACGCTCACCTACCAGCTAGCGGATGATGATGACAGTGGTGAAAATGATTTTAGCGCTTCATGGGGAGGCGTCGTGATACCGGGTAGCGTCCTGGTTAATGCTGCGGATTTCCCTTACACGGAATATTCGTTTGACCTGACTGCCACAAGCGGATCGACTACGCTGTCGTTTAGTGGGCTTAACGTTCCCGCCTGGTACGACCTCGACAATGTAAGCGTGACCCAGGATTCTTCGGTCGCCCCCGAGCCGTCCAGCTTCCTCCTCCTCGGCCTTGGCGCCGCCGGCCTTATCGGCTACATCGGGCTGCGACGACGAATGAAACTGGCGGTTGCCGCCTGATTTCAGGCACCCCAAGAAACACGCGAGGCCCCCGAAGGATGTCTTCGGGGGCCTCGTCATGCGCACTCAGCCAGCGGCGCAACAAAAAGGCCCCGCCAAGCCCTCGGAATCGAGGGGGCGGGGCCTTCTTCATTTCAACGACGGCGAGCCGCCGGGTTTATCCCGGCGGTTTTGGATCGTACAGCTCCCCGAAGCGTGGATGCAGTCCGACCGGCGGGGACAAGCCCCGCCGCTCGCTTCGCGTCACCCGTTCTTCCGCTCGGCCAGCCACTTCTGATAGTCCGGCCGCTCCAGCGGATGCAGGTCCGCTTCCTTCAGGTCCAGATCCTGCGCTTTCTGCCACGCCTTCTCCGCTTCGCTGCGGCTGCCGCCGGGCATGGCTTTCTGCGCCTCCGCCAGGTGGAAATACACCGACGCCGTCGGCAGCTGTTCGGTCGCGTCGGACAGGACGCGCACCGCCTCGGCCGGCTTGCCGAGCTTGAGCAGGATCACGCCCTTCGTGTCCAGAAGGCTGCCCGCCGGGCCGGCCACGGCGATGGCGCGGTCCACCAGGCTCAGCGACTCCGCCTGCGCGTCGCCTCGAAACGCTTGCAACCAGGCCAGGTTGTTCAGCGCCAGCACATTCCGTGGGCTGTCCTTCAGGATCTGCTGATAGATCTTCACGGCTTCGTCGTGGCGTCCCTGCGCGTCCTGCAAATCGGCCAGGGAAACCAGCAAGTCGGCGTCCTTGGGGTCCGCGCGGACGGCGTCCTGCACGCGCGCCTCCACTCGCTGGTACTGCATCGCCGTCGGATGGCCGATGC
Source organism: Gemmataceae bacterium (assembly GCA_035546275.1). Classification (GTDB taxonomy): domain Bacteria; phylum Planctomycetota; class Planctomycetia; order Gemmatales; family Gemmataceae; genus UBA4732. Next base: position 7,522 of record DATKHW010001027.1, on the reverse strand, counting down.
GGATCGCCGCCACTTCCTCACGCACGCCGACCTTCGGACCCACCTTGTCCCACACCGAATCGATCACATCGAGGGCCCCGTCCAGCCGATCATGCCGGGCCAGGAACGCCGCCAGCAGAATCTTCTTCTCCGGATGCTGGTCGCCGACTTCGGCGACATATTTTCGGTAATAATCCTCGGCCACCGCGGTCAGGCCGACTTCCTCCAAGAGCGCGGCCGTTTCGCCCAGCAAGGCGGGGTCGCCCTTGTGCGATTCCGCATAGTCGGTCAGCACCTTCCCCGCCGCGGCGGCGTCCCCCTGCTTTTGCAGCACCTTCGCCTTGACGGCGGCCGTGCGGAAACTGCCGGGGTCGAGCTTCACCAGGTCTTGCAAGTAATGGGCGGCGGCGTTCGCGTCCTTGTGGCGGAGGAGGGCCAAAACGTAATAGGCCAGGTGCATCGGGTTGACGCCTTCCGCAGCCGTCGCAATGCTCAGGAAGTGCTGGTTCGCCTGATCCCAGTTGTGATTGGCCTCGTAGAGCCGGGCCAGCAGGAACTCTTCATCGGGCGTCGGCCGTTGCTGTGCGAAGGACGTTTCCAGCACCTGGATCGCGTCGCGCCGACCGCCCGGCCTCATGGCCAGGACGAGTGCTTGCGCTCGCTGATCTTCCGGCGTTTTGTGGATGGCCAGGTTCTTGTCGATGAGGTCGAGCGCGTCCTGTGATTGCTTGTAATCGCCGGTCGCCGCCCAGGCCAGGGCCAGGCTCCGCCGCGCCCAGGCGACCACGACCGCGTCGTTGCGGCCCTCGTCGATGATGCGGTGCAAGAGCGGCTCCGCTTTCTTCACGTCGCCGCCGCGCAGGTAAAAGGCGGCGGCGTCGCGGAGTCGGCCGGCGTCGGGTTTCGCCGTCATCAGGGCGACGTACTGCTCTTCGGCTTTGTCACGTTTGCCGAGCGCTTCATAACCCACCGCCAGGACGCCCGGCGCGTCTTCGGCCGACACAGCGGTCTTGGCGTTGTTCATTTCCGCCTCCGCCGCGTCCTTGTGGCCTCCGTCGATAAGGCAGAGGATGAGGGCCTTCCACGTCTCGGGGGCGGACGGCTTGAGCTTGAGGGCGGCGCGGAACGCCGTCTCCGCCTGGGTACGGTCGCCGGTCGCCCAGCAGACCTCGCCGAGCCAGAGCTGACTGCGGTAATCCGTCAGGTCCTTCGCCGCCGCGGCGTTGGCCAGGGCCAGGGTCCGTTCCTTCGAATCGCGGCTCATGAGCGACGCCAGGGTCGCCAGCCGGCCGAGGCCCTCGTCGAAGAGCGCCTTGTCGTCGCCCAGCTTTTCAAGAAGCTGCTTCGCCTTGTCGGGCCGGCCGCGCTTGATCTGCAGCGCCGCCGCCTGGCCGATCGCCTCCGGCCGGCGCTCGCCCAGCTCGACGGCCTTGTCGTACTTGTCCGCCGCGGCGTCCGCGTCGCCGGCCAATTCGTCGATCTCGGCCTCCAGGAGCGGCGGCCGCGACCAGGTCGGCCGGCTCTTGGCCGCCGCAGCCGCGAGGTCGCGGGCCGCGGGCAGGTCGGTCTTGTCGCCGCCCCGCGCCGCGAGAATCAGCCGCGCCGCTTCGCAGCACCGCCACGTTGCTCCGTCCGTCCCCTCCTTGTCGCGGATCGCGTCCACCAAGCCTGGCAAGGCTGCCAAGTCCTTCGTTTCCACTGACAGGTCAAACAGCCGCAGCAGAACGCCCAGGTCGTCCGGAGCGTCAGTCCTCGCCTGATTACACAGCCGCAGCGCGGCGTCGGGGGCGCCGGCCCGACGATAGGCGTCAGCCAATCCCGTGAGCAGGCGCAGTCGCTCGCCTGCGTCAAAGGCGTCCGGTCCCGGTTCCAGGGCCGGCAACCGTTTCACTGCTTCGTCGGGCGCCATGCGGGCGATGCAGGCGGCCCGCGCCAGGCGAAGGTCCACACGGTCGCCCAGCGCGCGCTGGGCGTCGTCGAGGACGGCCAGCGCTTTTGCTGGGTCCTTGGCGCCGTCCGGCCCGGCGTCGCGGTCGGCCAGCGCGGCCAGCGCCAACCAGTAGCGAATCTCTTTCGGATCATTTTTTCGAGCATCTTCAAGCTGCTTGCGGGCTTCGTCGGTTTGGCCGCGCGCCGCCAGAAGGTCGATCTGGGCGAGCCGGAAGTCCACCGCCTTGTGCTGGTCTTCGGGCGCCGCGTTGAGCAGGATTTCGGCCGGCTTCCAGTCCTGCTTGTCGGCCGGCAGCCGCAGATTGCGGAGGATTAGCAAGCGCACGGCCTGGATGCGGGCGTCGAGCTGGCGCGGATCGCGCTGGACAATGTCGTTGTACTCGACCAGCGCTTCATCCGATTTGCCGACCGCCAGCAGACCGGAAGCGCGGCCGAGGAGGGCGGGCGGCCAATCGCGGGCCTCGTCGGCGGCGCGACTAAACGCGGCCAGCTGCTGGTCCGGGTTGCCGAGGCGCTGGTAGCACAGGCCGAGCAGCACGTCGGTCTGGCGGGTCATTTCCGGCGAGGCGGCCAGCTGGGGCCGTCGCTCTTCCAGGAGCGCCGCCGCGGCGGCGTAGTGGCCCGCATCGACGTCGAGACGGGCTTGCAGATAATCGGTCGCCGGACTGACGCCGTCGGCTTTTAGATCTTTCAGTACGTCCTTCGCCTTATCCGGCCGGCCGGCGTCGATGTAGAGGTCCGCCACGTTCCACAGCCCCTCGGCGTGGCCGGCGAGGAGCGTGCGGGCGGCGTCCAGGCGCGCCAGGGCCTTCTCCCTGCCGTCCGGCCCGCTGCGCAATTCCAGGGCCGCAAGGCCGAGGAGGAACCGCGGCTCGTCCGGGTGCAATTTCAGGCCGTCTTCCAGGTCGCGGCGGGCAGCTTCCGTGTCGCCGTTCTCCTGGACCACGTCGGCGGACGCAAGCAGCACGTCGGTCTCGGTGGGGGCGAGCTTGTCGCGGGCATAGGCCACGTCCTTGGCCCCCGCTTCGAGCAGCCCGATCTCCCGGAGATAGCGGCCGCGCGCCAGGCGGGCCTGGAACGAGTCGGGGTTGTTCGCCACCATGCGGTCCATGACGTCGTCGGCGCCCTTGGGATCGGCCAGCCGGCGGCGGAGGACGGCCGCCCAGCGGACGTAGGTATTGACCTGATGCGGGCCATCGGCGACGGCCTTTTCGTAATCCTTGGCCGCTTTCTCAAACTGGCCCTCCGCTTCCTCGCATCGACCGTGGAGGCTTTCCAGCTCCGCGTCGTTGGGGGCTGAGTGCTTGAGGAGATAATCGAGCTGCTCGCGCGCGTCCTTGGTGCGCCCGATCTCCACGGCCAGCGTCGCCAGGCGCCGACGGACGTCGTCCTTTTCGGGGCTGCGCGCAATCGCTTGCGAAAGGACAAGGTAGGCCCGCCCCTTCTGCCGCGGCGTCTTGGCCAGCTTGTCCAGGACGAGGCCGTATTTCGCCAGGGCGTCGTCGTCGTCGGGATGCAGGCCGAGATAGCGGGCGAAGTAGTCGGCCGACTTTTCGAGATCGCCGGCCTTCTCGGCGGCCGTCGCCTGGTCCAGGAGCGCGGAGGAGGTGCGCCTCACCTGGAAAGCGTGGAGGGAGTAAACGCCGACGCCGAGAACGGCGACGACGACGAGCACGACCGCAGCGCGGCCGAAGCGGATTTGTCTTCGCATGGGGGGAACCGAGAAATGGGCGGGCGACCGGGGAAAGAAACACGGGGCGGGTCCGCGAGGGGAACCGCCCCGTGGCGAAAATCAGATCAGCTCAGGCGACGGGCGAGGGCTTCGCCTTCTTGCGGCGAGCGAGCCACATGCCGAGGGCGAGGATGGGCAGGGCGCTACAGGCGAGCACGGTCGGGGACGGGGCCGGGGCGAAGGGCCCAGTTGGGCCGAAGAAATCGGTGCTGTCTTGGGCGGTGTCGCCGCTGTTGCCGGTCAGCTGGATCGGGTTAACCGTGAAGCCACTGGCGTTCGTGTTGAAGAACACCCATTTTGACGTGTCGCCAGCAGCAACAGGTGTGCCGCCACTAGCCGGGAAGCTGAAGAAGACATTCTTTCCGTTGGAGGTGCGGGTGGCCGTGCTAGGGGCATCTGTCCCGCCACTAAACATTCCTGCGGCGTTGTTGGAGAAGTCGGCGATCACTGTATAAAACGGGGCGGCCCCATTGTGCGCCGGTCCATCGTAGGTTCCCGGAGTCGATCCAAACCCGTCCTGGAGGGTTACAATCGAAGTGTGGGAAGCCGCGCTATTTATGATCTGAAAGAGGAAATCGACCCCGTGGGTGCTGCTGTCACGCAACACAATCTCCTCCAGCGTCGCTGTGAAATCGCCGCCGCTTGACGCGATGGGCACTGGTCCTGTGTCGAGGATGACAGTGCCTGCCGGGGACGGAGACCCGGTGACGTTAATCATCGTTCCAGGCGCCAATAACCCAGCTCGTGCCGGCGCCAGCGACACGGCGAAAACTGCTATCGCAAGCAGGCAGTATAGCTTCTTCATCTTGTTCTCTCTGGTTTGGTGCTACGATCACCTATGGGTGATCGCGGTTTCGATCCGCCTTGGTTACGTGGGATAGCTGAGCATGTCGCCTGAATGTTGCACGCTTATTGGCGGCGCAATCAGGAGACAAGCATCGTCGCCACGCGCGGCGGTCGGAACAGGCGGGAGGGGAACGGCGGCAGCCGAAGCTGCACCTCCTCCAGGAAGAGAACGCCGGCCACGGCCGGCGGATCGGTTTGCGGTCGGGAAACCAGGGATGGCTGCGGGCCGGATGCGCCGGCACCGGGTCCGCCCGGAGTGGGTTGCCCGCTCGCTCCGGTGGAAGGCGCGCCGGCGTTCAGCAGCGCCGACAGGGAACCCCACGGAGATCGAATCTGGGCAGGGCCGTCGTCGCCGCGCGGATCGGCGGGCATCGCGGCCGTTTCGGCGCCGTTCGCGTTCATCACGCCGTCGGCGTGAGGCGCGGCGACCTGCGATTCCGGCGCGACGTACCCGGCCCGCGCGAAGCCGCCCCAGCCCATCAAGGGGCCAGCGACCAGCACGGTCAGCGGCAACAGGATTCGGGTCGTCACGGTACGCACGTCAAGTCGCTCCGCGCAGTCCATCCGCAATTTCGGATCGTCCGGCTTAGTGTACGGCCTTGGGATCGCCGTGGCAAGAAAAAATCCTAATCAAATTGGAAAAAAAGGAGCCGCCGGAATTGGTCGACAGGGACAAGCCCCCCCACTCCCTTCGCGCGGTTTATGGACGCGTCCGCAGGATTTCTGGTTCGGCCGCTCCAATCCGAAATCGCGGTAAGGAATCGCCCCGCGATTGCAAATCCCGCACGACATCGACCGCCCGCACGAACAACCGGCCGGCACCCATGAGGTCGCCGAATCGGCCGCGGCTGGCGGCGACGCCCTTGTACGTGCGGAAGCGATTCAGCCGGCCCAGCGGCAGCTGTTCCTGATCGGCGTCGAATTCCCACGGATGAAAATACAGCATCGCCGTCGGCGGCGCGCCGGCCCGGCCGACCTGGGCGATCGCCCGCTTCATGAGGAACAGCGGGAACAGCCGGAACGTGCCGCCGCCGCCCATTGGCAGCACCATACCCATCATCCGCAGCGTCGCCGGCGGCAATTCCAGGATGTCATGCTCTCGGCCGCGCGCCCGGAACGGCGTTCGCGGCGCCCCCGGCACGCCGTAACGGTCGTGCCGCACCGGGTAGATGGAAGAGTCGTAAAGGAAACCTTCTTCCGCCAGCACGTCCAGCGCCCACGCCGTGCGCCGGCCGATGCTGAACGTCGGCGCCCGGTAGCCGGCCGCCGCCTCGCCGGTCAGGTCCTCCAGCGTCCCCTTGCACCGCCGCACGTCCTGGCGGAACGTCTCCGGCGTGAAGTGATGTACGCGCCGGTGGTCCCAGCTGTGGCTGGCGATTTCGTGCCCGGCCCGATGGATTTCGCGGATCAGTCCCGGATTGTGTTCCGCGATGCAGCCGACGATGAAGAACGTGGCGCGGACGCCGTCGCGAGCCAGGCGTTCCAGAATCCACCGCGTAGAAATATCCAAACGCTCTCGGCAATGGTCCTTGTAGGCCGGGGCGATGGTCAGGCCCGCCGCCGCCTCGATGCGGTAATGCTCCTCCACGTCAAAGCTGAGGATGATGCGCGGCGGCGCGGCATGGGGACCGGGCAGGCCGGCGTGGGGAGGATGGATTTCAGGCATGGGGAGGGCATCTCGCAATCTCGTTCCCAGGCTCTGCCTGGGAACGCCCTGCCCGGCAGGCTCTGCCTGCCGAATCATCCAGACGCGAGGCAGAGCCTCGCGAGCAGTTCGCTCCCAGGCAGAGCCTGGGAGCGAGAATTCAGGGAATGCCGCGGACGATCAGAGGGCCGATCCAGCGCGTCACTCGCAGCGGCAGCTGCCGCCACACCTGGATCAATCGCTGGTAGCGCGGGTTGTCCGGCCGCGGGTCGTTGGGGGAAGCGGCGTGGTAACCGCCGTCGCGGCGGTAGTACTGCCAAATCGCCGGGTCCGGCCGGGCGCCCCACTGCTTCTTGAAGCGGTACGTGTTGCCGTCGACGGTCGAACGGCCGAAGTCGAACACCGCCTGGCCGCGCTCGACGGCCCGCTCCAGCAGCCGCCAGTACAGCAGCATGTTCGCACAGGTCGGATTGTATTCCCGCAGGGATGAGGCGCTGGGGACCTCCGTGATCCCGGGACCGTGCAGCAGCAGAGCGGCCGCGACCGGGGTGCGCCCGGCCCGCACGACGAGCAGCTCAGCGTCGGTGGGAAACTGCCGCAGCGCCGAGGCGAACAGCTCAACGCTGTAGACCGGCGTGCCGAGGTCGCGCATGTTCCGGCTGAAGACGGCGTAGAACTCCGGCAGCAGCTCCTCGCCGCCGCGAACCGTCGTCAGATCGCTTTTTTCCCCTTTTCGCACCTGGTTACGCACCTTGGCGGGCAGGCCCTCCCACAGGGGACCCGGAAAGGCGGGCAGCGGCAGCCGCATGTGGACCTTGCCGGTCAGACAGCCGGTCAGGGCAGGATGCTCGATTTTCTGCTCGTGCCGCAGCTCCAAGTAGCGCACCCGCAATTCATCGGCCAGCTGGACCGACCGGTCGATGAGCCGCTCGCGGGCGGCGCCGTCGTCCGCCACGACGCCGTTGGAATTCAGGTAGGGCAAACTGACCAGGAACCGGCCGAAGAGCAGACTGCGCACGAAGGCCAACGGCAGGAAGCCGCAGGTCCGATCGCCCTGGATCGCCTCCAAGGCGTAGACGTCGTGCTGGAACGCGCGCTGGAGGATGCTGAGCCAGCCGGGGTCGCGGCTGAGCGGCGCCCGCTCGCCCGCCATCGCAAAGGCGCGGAGCCGGGGCAGGTGGGCGGCCAGCTGCCGTCCGGTGTGGACGCGCACCGACACGGCGGAGGCGGCCGGAGGGGATTGCATCATGCGCATGGGTGCGGACTCAGGGTGGGGAGCAAGGATTAAGAGGCACTCACAAAAAGGTCACAAAAAGGTGGCTGGAACTCTAAAATCACAGTTCCAGCCACCTTTTTGTGAGTGCCTCTAA